>JBJEQL010000121.1:0-17293 GCA_051881735.1 Oscillospiraceae bacterium | reverse complement strand
ATTACATTTCACCGTCCTTGAAGGATTTTGTATTCTTGAAGTTCCAGATAGCAAATGGTGCAAGTACCACAAAGATACATACGGCAAGTACGGCCGCATAATTATATTTTTGCATATTGATAGTCAGATTGTATATCCATGTAACGATAATATCCGTGCCCTTTGCGTATGTGACCGTCGAGTCTGCAACCTTCGGATTTCCGCCCGTAAGGAAGAAAATCGCACCGAAGTTGTTGATATTATGAGTAAAGGACATTATGATAAGCGGAGCTGTCTGATATACGATATTGGGAAGTGTGATATGGAAGAAGGTCTGAACTGAATTTGCACCGTCTATCTTTGCAGCTTCAAAAATATCGGGGTTGATCGATGTCATAGTTCCCATTGTGAGCAGCATAAAGTATGGGAAACCTGCCCACAGGTTGATAAGGATACAAGTGAACTTTGCAAGATTCGGATCGGAAAGCCACGGAATAACCGTGCCGCTGTCCATAAGTCCCAAAGCGATGAGAGTTCTGTTTATAGTACCGAAGCTGCCGTTAAGAAGATTCTGCCAAACAAGCATTGTTACAACAGTCGGAACTGCATAAGGGAGAATACAGATCGAACGGAACACAGGTGTTATTTTCAGTTTGGATTCATTGAAAATAACTGCCATTATCATACCGCCTGCATAGCAGGTAAGAGTTGCACAGAATGCCCAAACAAGCGTCCAAATTGCAACACGTCCGAATGCGCCTGTCCATGTTGCGTCGCCGCCGAAGAGAGCCTTGAAATTCTCAAATCCGACCCAGTTGATAGTGTTGTTTGGAGCGATATGGTCGGGCGAAGAGTAATCCGTGAATGCAACTGCTGCCGAAAACATAAGAGGAACAACAACAAGGAACAAAACAAGAACGATCATCGGGATAAGTCCGACAACGGGAAAAGCATTGTCAGCAAGATTGTGAACTACATTTTTGTTGGATTCAAATCTGCCGTTTATGCAGTAGTTTTTGTATTCCTTGAGTGCGCTTCTGACGGATATTATGTATACAAGCACAAACACAAAGAGCAATGCAAGAACTATAAAGCCGTCGATCATCATGAAAAGTGAGTTATCTCTCTCCTTGATAGGCAGTTCAGGATGAGGATCACCGAGAGTTATGAGGTTTTTTATCGCTGTAACGATCTTGGGACTGAAAACAAGCATCAGAACCTCGATCAGCGCAAAAAACGCTCCTTTAACATATTGTTTCAACCAGATTATGTGTGAAAGTCCCATAAAAGCAATACTTGTAATAAGTACTTTCTTTTTTGAGGAACCGTCACGCTCGACCATTACTTTCGTCATTGTGTTGACCTCTCTTTCAAAAAATTTTTTATGATAAAGATTAATGGATTTCCTGAGCCGTGATGAATTAACATCATATACGGCTCAAATTTAAGAAGGAGAAAAAAATGAAAACTATAATGTGGATCTTTTTATCGAAAGTTCGTAGCTTAAAAAGACGTTCTCGTGAATATCATCGTCATTTATAAGCGACAGAACAGTTCGTGCAGCCGCTTCTCCAAGTTCAAACGGATCGGCGTTCACCGCTGTAATTGGCGGCGTGTAGCTTTGAAGGATCGGACTGTTATAAAAGCTGGCAATCTTTATGTCACCGGGAACGGATATCTGCTTTTCTTTAAGTGCCGAAAGAGCTCTTACGCATATATAGTCGTCACCGCATAAAATGCAGTTGCATCCTTTATTAATGATATCACTCACGGCAAGCTCAACAGCTCTGCGCCCCGAAAGGTTATCATAAACCAGCGCAGGATCAAATGCTTTACCGCTTTTTTCGTATGCACTTACAAAACCGTCGTATCGGCTGAGATTAACGTTGTGGCTCTTGCTTCCGAGAAGAAGCGCCGTTCTGCTGCAGCCTCTTGAAATAAGATATGTGGTAAGCTCGCAGCAGGCTGATTCATGGTCAATATCTATCTGCACTACGTTATCATCCGAAGTTGAGCCGATGAGCACAAATGGGATATTGTTTTCTTCAAGCAGCTTCACCGCAGGGTCATTTATCACGGAACGTGTGAGAATAACGCCGTCTACCTTGCGGTTGCGTATTATCCTTTCAAGCTGCGATGCATCGTCAGCTGCTGCCATAGCAACGACAACGTCATAATCCATTGAGGAAACCGTTTCGCATATTCCCGTAAGACAATTCTGGAAGAACGGTATCTCGCCCAAGTCCTTTTCATACGGAAGAACAACGCCAATGTTGAACGTTTTGGATTGTGCAAGACCTCTGGCAATAACGTTCGGCTGATAATTCATTTCAGCGGCGCATTGCATAACTCTGTTTCTCGTTTCTTCGCTTATCCTGCCCTTTCCCGAGAGAACTCTTGAAACGGTGGATTTCGAAACCCCCAATGCCTTTGCAACATCATCGAGTGAAGCTTTGGGAGCGTTTTTTTCATTTGACGAAAGGCTCATAACTGATTTGCTCCGTAAAAACTATTGGTATAAATTCGATCACGCTCTTGCGCAACCGATTGCTTTATCTGAATATATGATAACACACAAAATATTTGTTGTCAATGAATAGAGTTGATAAATAATGTAGAATATTATTGTGCAAATTGCACACAATTATAATTTTCCCCATATTTCTCTTTGCTCATACGTTGCGCTTGCGTATTATAATACTAATTGCATCCCCCAAAAATCCGATCACAAGCTTGAAAATATGGATTTTGCGTAAAAAATTGCACAGATAATTCATTATAGCTTTATTGGCTATTTGTATTTTAGCAGTATATATAAATAAGGTAAAACACATTCTTTGTAATTATTGCACAATTAATTTGCACAAACATCGTTATATTTGTAATATTGACAAGTTGCCAAGTATGTGATATTCTTAAATCAAGGCAAACGATTGCGCAAAGTTGTCGCAAGAGTGGTAACAATATTTGCGCAGCCAAAATTCAATTAAGCACCAAATTAAAATTTATTTTTTGGAGGGTATTACAATGAAAAAAAGAATACTTGCATCAGTCCTCGCATTATCAAGCATGGCTTTAATGTTCACAGGATGCGGCAATCAGGGAAGCAACGGTGACGCAGGCACATCTTCTACCGATGAAGAGGTAACACTCAAAGTCTGGGAATCGGTTGACGGTCCTGACAAGTGGATCCAGCAGGCCGGCGAAAAGTTTACAGAGCAGAACCCCAACATCAAGATCGAATTCGTAAACGTAGAACTTGGTGATTCCACAAGTGCTATCGCTCTTGACGGTCCTGCAGGCACAGGTCCTGACCTTTTTGCAGCTCCTCACGATAAGCTTGGTGAGCTTGTTGTAGGCGGTCACATTCTCCCAACCGTTAACGCAGATCAGGTCACCGAACAGGTTCTCGGTTCCTGCTCACAGGCGCTTACTTATGAAGGCACAATGTACGGCTACCCTACATCTGCTGAAACATACGCTCTTTTCTACAACAGAGCACTTATTTCCGATGATGAAGTTCCTAAGAACTGGGATGATCTTTACACATGGGGTCAGTCATTCAGAGATGCAAACCCCGACAAGTACCCGATCGTAATGGACGTAACTTCAATGTACTACACAATTCTCTTCACATCGGGCGACGGCAACCGTCTTTTCGGTGAAACAGGCGCTGACACATCTTCATCTTATCTGAACACAGACGCTGCTGTAAAGGGCATGAACATTTTCCAGAAGCTTCACGATATTATCCCTGTTGCTTCCGCTGACCTCGGCACAGATACTGCTGACGGTGCATTCAAGGCAGGCACAGCTGCAATGCACATCACAGGTCCTTGGAACGTTGCTCCTTTCACAGAGGCAGGCATTGACTTCGGCGTAACAACTATTCCTTCTCTTACAAACGGCGGCGATCCTGCTGCTTCCTTCTCCGGCACAAGAGGAATGTTCGTTTCCGCATATTCCGATCACCCTGAAGAGGCTGCTAAGTTTGCAGAATTCCTCATCTCCGATGAAATGCAGCAGCTCAGATATGAGATCACAGGCGCACTTCCTTCAACAAACATCACAGTTGACAGCGAAGCTTCTCTCGGATTTATCGCACAGCTTGACTATGCATTCCCAATGCCTTCCATTCCTCAGATGACAGCATTCTGGGAATCCTCAGGAAGCGCATCCAGCAACATCTGGGATGGTGCAGACGTTAAGACAGAGCTTGACGCTCTTGATTCAGCTATCACAGCAAACAACTAATCTTAAGTACTTGTGCTGATCTAAAATGCACCGTTCATAGCCTGATTTATGAACGGTGCTTTTTTCATAATAAGCAGGGAGTGACAATTATGAAAAAAAGAATAAAAATAACCTCATTATTATGCTCGGCAGCTCTCCTTTTGAGCGCTTGCGGAACAAAAGCATCATCAGAACCGTTAGAATTCAAGACCGACAGCGACAATTCATGGATAACCGGAAGTGAGCCCGTCAGTTCCTCTGTTTATGTTGATAAAATAGACGGTCTAAGTCAGAAATTTATCCGTGCAGTTGATATCTCCTCCGTTATCTCGGAAGAAAAAAGCGGAGTTGTTTACAAAGATTTCGATGGAAATGAGCAGGATATCTTCAAGACTCTAAAACAGAGCGGCATAAATTATGTTCGTGTAAGAGTATGGAACGACCCTTTTGATTCAAACGGAAACAGCTATGGCGGCGGTGCAAACGATGTTGACACAGCAGCAGAGATCGGAAAACGTGCAGCAGAATATGGAATTAAAACGATGGTTGACTTCCATTATTCCGACTTCTGGGCAGACCCTTCAAAACAGATGGTTCCAAAAGCTTGGGCAGATATGGACATAGACACAAAGGCAGACGCACTCTATAACTTCACAAAGGAAAGCCTTGAAAAGATAATCAAAGCAGGCGCAGATGTCGGCATGGTACAAGTAGGCAATGAAACCACCGGTTCAATGTGCGGAGAAACTAACTGGATAAAGATCACAAAGCTTATGAACGCAGGCTCAAAGGCTGTTCGTGAGGTTGACCCGAATATTCTCATTGCTGTTCATTTCACCAACCCCGAAAAATCGGAGAACTACGAACAATATGCTAAGGTTCTTGCGAATTACAATGTTGACTATGACGTATTTGCAAGCTCATATTATTCATACTGGCACGGCACTCTCGATAATCTTACGGCTATACTCAAAAAGATATCGGACGAATACGGAAAGTATGTTATGGTTGCCGAAATGTCATACGCATATACTTCTGAGGACAGCGATGATTTCTCAAATTCTATCGGCGACGGTAGCACGATCGAAAAGCATTATCAGTTCACAGTTCAGGGTCAGGCAGACGGTATCAGCGATGTTATTGAAGCAGTTCACAATGTTGGTGAAAAGGGCATAGGTGTTTGCTACTGGGAGCCTGCATGGATCGCTGTTCCGGGAAATAATTACGATGACCGTTTTACGCTCTGGGAAAAGTATGGTTCAGGCTGGGCATCAAGCTATTCTGCTGAATACGACCCGAATGACGCCGGAAAATATTATGGCGGTTCAAGCTGGGATAATCAGGCATTGTTCGCAGCTGACGGAACAGCGCTTGAATCGCTCAAAACCTTCGGATATGTTTACACAGGTGCTATTACCGACATAAAAATTGACGCAATTTCCGATTGTTCGGTCATAATTCGTCTTGGCGATGATATAATTCTCCCCGAAACTGCTGACGCTATCTACAACAACGGTGAAAGGAAGCAGGTAAAGGTCGAATGGGAAAGCTATGACGAAACTCTTATGCAGAGCTGCGGCGCAAACGACTATACTGTAAACGGAATTGCAGACGGTATGCCCGTAAAATGTGTCGTATCAATGGTTGAGCCTAACTATATTGACAATTACAGCTTTGAAAACAGCGACCGTTCGATGTGGAATATCATCAACGTTAATGATGTTACTACCGAGCTTGATTTTCAGGAAAAATCAACCGACGCAAAAACAGGAAACTTCTCTTTCCATTTCTACTCCGAAAACAAGGTGGATTTCAAGCTTGAACAGACCGTGACAAACCTCAAACCGGGTGCATATAATTTCTCGCTTTCACTTCAGGGCGGCGATTGCGCAAATGACAATATGTACATTTATGCAATTGCTGACGGCAAGGAATACACTCAGGAAACCGGCGTTGTCGGCTGGGCAAACTGGCAGTCACCCTCTATAAAGGATATTACGACCGAAAGCGGTGAAATAACTGTCGGAATCGCTATCTCCTGCGACCCTAAAGGCTGGGGAACAATTGATGATGTACTGCTCAATCCTGTCGAGAAATAAAGCTTAAACAATACACATAAAAAAGAAAAGCCCTTGTTCCAAATCGGATACAAGGGTTCTTTTGTTATATCTTTTTGAATACATCCGTTTCACTTTTGAGCATTGTAGCAATGCGCATATTATCATCCATTCTGTTGCTGATAATGTCCATATCTACAACGAGCCTCTGAGTGCTTTCGGCGGTATTGTTAACTCCGCAAGCGCTCTCATTTATCGAATGTGCAATATTGTCGATGGATTCGGCTATCATTGTCATCATTTCTCTGAGTTTATCGGTCTTGACAGAGAATTCTTCCATCGTGTTTTCAATAAATGTCGCATTTTCTTTATACTGCTCACCCGATTTTACAAACGATTCAAACTCGGGGAGAATATGCTCGGTCATATATTCAACAAGTTCATTTGCATTTTTCGCAAGTTTTGTTACAGCTTCGGTGACAACTTCGTTGATACGCTGGATATTATTCGCTGATTCACGGCTGGAACCTGCAAGCTGTCCTATCTCCCCTGCTACGACCGCAAAGCTCTTTCCTGCCTCGCCTGCTCTCGCAGCTTCAATAGTGGCATTTATCGCAAGAATATTCGTATGACGAGCAATATCAAGGATCTCCTTTGTAAGGCTGTTTATCTCGGCAACGCTGCTGCTGTCTTCGATAGACTGTTTAAGTTCTCCAAGAATAGCGTTCACCTTTGCGCTTGTAGTTTCCATATTAACACGGGCTGCATTTTCCATGCTGTCTGCGTGTTCTTTCATTTCCTTGCTGTAAGCGTTTATTTTGTTTGTTCTTTCCGCAATAACATTGACCTCTTGTTCAACGTTTACTGTATTGTTGTTGATAACCGAAACGTTAGACGACATTTCCACCATTGTAGCGGAAAGCTCCTCGGTAATAGCAGAAACATCTGCTGCGCTGTTATTTGAAGTTGTTACGCTTTCACGAACCTCGTTAACGACCTCGTCCATCTTCTGCGTCGTATCGGTGATAACCTTAAATATATCCTGAAGCTTGGTCATAAACAGGTTTATACCGTCAACTAAAGCGCCGACCTCGCCGCCGGCTCTGACGTTGATACGCTTTGTAAGGTCGCCCTCTCGCCTGTCGATGCCGCCGACAATGCTCTCGATATCCTTCTTTGCAATAGCAAGCGGTCGAATAACTGCCAGCATAACTATAATAAATACAAGCACAAGTACTGCGACACTTACTGCGATAATAGCCATACTCATTACAAGAGAGCTGTCATAAACCTCTGCAAGAGTATTTCTTGCACTGCTGGCTTCACTTGTTGTAACATCGATCATATTTTCAACTGCGCTGTTGATCTCATTTCCGTACTGAGATATTTCGTTGTTTGCACAGGCAAATGCCCTTTCCTTGTTGCCTGCAGCGCTGAATGCCATAAGATCTGCAACGTAATAATTTAGATCGTGCGCATCTGCGCAAAGCATATCGTAATTCTCAACATTTTCATCGGACAGATATGGCTTATATGCTTCAAGCTGCTCATAAAGCAAGCTTTCGGTATCACGGATATCATCAACAATGCCAAGCATTGCATTAAAATCTGTTGCAACTATGTGTGAAAGTGCAAGCTCATGTATTTTCTGAGCCGTTACCTCAATTTCACCAAGCTTTGAAATGCTTATCATGTAATTATCTGCGATCTCTTCGGCATTTGAATTTACATTTCTGATATTCATGATAGCTACTGCATTGGAAATTATCGAAACCGCACCCAGAATGAAAACAGGTAATAATATTGCAAGCTTAATACTGCCTCGCCTTTTCATAACGTTCCCCCCTTAATCCACCGTCGATGCTGTTATTTCGGTCACAAGATTATCCATGATTTCCTGCAGATCTGTTCCCGAAGGATTTCCTTGAGACATGATCTCGCCAAAGCTTGCGAACGGATCCCAGAACTTGTTGCCCACGCGCTGCAGCTTTCCGAATTCAGACTGTGCAATAACAGCCTGAATAGCAGGGACCTTCATTACTTCATCGGAAGCAGCCGCATTTATATTGGACGGACCCTGATTTCTCTCAATAAACCTTAGAGTCTGATTTTCTTCGTTTGTGATCCATTCCGCAAACTTACACGCCCAATCCTTATGCTCGCTGTAATAATTAACACCTACCATTTTATAGCCGGTAAAGGACGACATCTGTATCTGCTTGCCGTTACAAGTGTATGTAGGAAGCTTTGCAGCACCGTAATCATCGCCCCAGGCTTTTTTTACCTCAATAGCATTCCATACGCCGCTAACTCCTGCGACAACAGTTCCGTCCTGAACTCCTGCCGGAAAATCCGAGTCCACTCTCAATTCAAAGGCAGGACTGGCAGAAATATCGAGAAGTGCCTGCGCAACATCGACACCCTTTATATCTCCCTCAGTTGAATTCCAGTTGCAGTAGTTGGTCACGCCGTCGTCATTAAGTCCGAATTCAAGTCCGGAATTTCCGAAAAATGAATACATATACCAACCCGAAGTCCACTCCATAGTGAACTTTTTACCACATTTCTCGGCTGCACGGAGAATTCCGTCAAGGGTCTGAGCATCGCTTTCGGATATGTATCTTTTGTCATAATACAAGAAATAACCGTTATCCGCCGTCATAGGATAAGCATATAAAACACCATTTATTTTTGCCGCCTCGACCGCCTCGGTCACATTTGCTGCGCAGATATCAGCGGCATTCGGAACAGGCTCCAAAGCTCCTGCCGCAACAAGAGCGGTAAGCTGGTCATCGGGAAGCGTAAAGATATCGCCTGCATTATGAATATCTGCAAGAACATTATCTCTTGTGGCGCTGTCAGCATTAACGGTAATTTTAAAATCAAATTCCGCCTCACCGGCATATTTCTGTTTAAAGCTTTCGATCATCTTGTTCATGGTGTCAATGCCGGATTCTTCGCACCATATATTAAGGCTGACCACACCGCTGTCTGAAAAATCAGCCGCTTCCGTTACAGTTTCAGCGGTCAGTGCATCATCAGTCTGAGCGTTTTCACTTTCGGCGCAGGAACAAAACAACGTTGGCATCAAAGTTCCCACAAGAAATAAGGACAATACTTTCTTGTTTATTCTCATAATCATGCTCCGAAACGGAGCGTCACCCCTTTCTATATATAGCAATGAATTCATTATTACAACATAAGCTAACGGTTCAAGCCGAAAACATTACGGCAGCAAAAAACATTTTTCGGCATTTTGCAAATGAATTCACCATAAATCGACATAGAAATATATTACTAATTATTGTAGCATATTATTTTCCGTCTTTCAACAAAAATTAATAATTTTTGTTGATTTTTCCATATATTTGTTAGATATTTCTTGCATATATATGATTTTTAAAATTTTCAGACAGGTTTATTAACCAATTTTATCACAAAAAGCCTAAATTTAGCATTAATCACAAAAAAGTATTGCTTTTTTTACAAATACATGGTATAATGTAATAAAAAGTACAATTCTAACGGATCATGGTATAAATTATTTATATCTACGGCAGCTGTGCGCAAAGGAAAACTTTGTGCAGTTCAGCCTTATGAATACGACATAAGAGAAAGAAAGTGTGCTATGAAAGACATAAAACTTACCAATCTTATACCGCCTAATATTTTACAGCAATTTCAGGACGGTTTCTCAAAGTTTACGGGAATGGCTGCTCTGATCACCGATGAAAACGGTATACCCGTTACCGTTGGAAGCGGCTTTACAGATTTTTGCACCAACCTTACAAGAAAATCCCCAAAAGGTTGCAAGCGCTGCGAGGAATGTGACAGAAACGGTGCTTTGCAGACACTCCGAAACGGAAAACCTGCTGTTTACCGCTGTCATGCAGGTCTGATGGATTTCGCATCCCCTATCATAGTGGACGACAGATTTATCGGAAGCGTTATCGGCGGTCAGGTCCGTACCTCTCCCATTGACAAGGAGCAGATGACAGCTATTGCCAAGGACCTTGATATTGACCCTGATATTTACATATCTTCTGCAGAAAGAACTGCTGTTCTTGCACCTGAAACCATAGAAAAAGCTGCAGATTTTCTTTATGAAATAGCTCAGCTTCTTTCCGAAATGGCATATAACAACTATCTTGCGCTCAATCAGAGCCGAAAGCTTGAACGTGCAGCACGCTCGCAATCTGCTTATATAATGAACATGAGCCTTAACATGGAAAAAAACGTCAACGACTGGATGTCCATTGCCAAGGAAGCTGTCAGCAACGGTGACAGAAGCGTTATGGAAAGCTCGATCAAGGAACTGATCAACAAAAGCTCAGATGTTTATTCAATGGTAAGCGACACCGTGGACTATATCCGCATGGCAGGCGGCGAAGTTGAGCTCAACGAAACTACATACGATTTAAACGCTCTTCTCGATCAGGTCACTGACAGCGTAAAGGAAAGTCTTTCTGAAAAAAGCATTTCACTTATTATAAAAATAGGCGGAAGCGTTCCGGAGTATATGCTGGGCGATTCAGGCAAGATCGGTCAGATACTGAATAAGCTTCTTACAGGCTGTATTGCTTATTCCGACAGATCGGATATTACCGTGAATGCATCATGCAGAAAAAGATCCTATGCTTCGATACTTGATATTGAAATAATCGGACCTAACATTCCTTCCGAAATTATGGACGACATAACGAATTATTTCCATAATTTATCGGCAGCAGATGTTATAAGCGGTGATGGAGAATCAAGTTTTGCTCTATCCTTAATAGCAGCACTTACCAAGCAGATGTCAGGCAGGATCGAAGTTGGAAACGGAAACAACAACGGCTCTGTTTTCAGAATTAGTATTCCGCAGCTTGAGGTAAAAGGTTAAAGAGGGATATTAAAATGAGTTTTAATGCAGTTGAATACTCTAAAGCATTTGATAAATTTATAATCAAGATCGAGGGGATCTCCGATTTTTTTGACCCGAACATATCGGACGCTCTTTCCGATATATGCCGTGTACTGAGAATAGCAAAGCTTTCGGTGTGGTTTTATGAAACCCCACGGCATGAAGAACTTGGCGAAGGACAAACAATGGTATTCTTTTCTGAAGGAGAAGCTGATGAAAAACGTGTTTTTACTGTGCGTGAAACCACAAGCGCAGGTAATATTGCAATTTATCAGCTGATGCAGCATACCGACAGCCCCGACTGGAGTGACGAGGAACAGTCAAAGCTGCTTGTACTTGAAAAAGCGCTGTTCGCTTTCAACGGACGCTCAAGAATTATGAATATTATTGACCGTGTTGTTTTTTTCGATGAGGATATGAGTGTCCCAAATCTCAGATTCTTTATGAAGAATGTCGCTGCACTTATCGAATCGGGAGAGATAGACAAATACGGTGCCTGTGATTTCAACTTGAAGCGTTTCTCCGTAATCAACCAGAATATCGGACGTGAGCGTGGAACCGCTGTAATGAAGAAATATGTCCAAAAGCTTCAGGAAAAACTTTCGGATAGTGAGTATGTCTGCCGTGTCGGCGGCGACAGCTTTATCGTGCTGTTTAAAAAGGAAAATCTTGATACGGTCAGCAAACACCTCAGCGGTGAGGGTATAGTTTATGACGAAGAGAACAATGAGCGTGTGTTTGTTTCTGCTTATGCAGGATATTATATGATGCTCTCCGACTGCCATAACCCTTCTGATATTATAGACAGTCTGAGTATTGCTGCCAACACCGCCAAAAACATCCTGAAAACAAACTTCGTTTTCTACGATGAAAAACTCAAGCTCAACCGCAACGAGGTCAAAATGGTCGAAAGTGCATTCGCAGATGCGATCGACAAAGAGGAATTTCGGGTATATTATCAGCCGAAGGTCAACCTTAAAGATTATACTCTTTGCGGTGCCGAAGCGCTCTGCCGCTGGTTCAGAAAGGGTGAAATGATCCCCCCATACAGGTTCATCCCTGCATTGGAGCAGAGCAAATCAATATGCGTTCTGGATTTCTATATGCTTGAGCATACCTGCCGTGATATACGCCGCTGGCTTAACGAAGGCAAACCTGTTGTAAAAGTTTCCGTGAATTTTTCACGCCGTCATCTGGGAGATATGGATCTGCTCGGCAGAATCATCTCATGCATAGACAAATACAATGTACCGCACAAATACATTGAGATAGAGCTTACCGAAACCACAACAGACGTTAATTTCTCCGACTTGAAGAAAATCGTAGTCGGTCTGCATGAGACAGGAATAAGCACCTCTATCGATGATTTCGGCATAGGCTATTCTTCGCTCAATCTCATAAAAGAACTACCCTGGAACGTTCTTAAGATAGATAAAAGCTTTGTGCCCGATGAAAACGATTCGGACTCCCAGAAGTATGTTATGCTTAAGCATATCATCGCACTTGCGCAGGATATCGGACTTGCTTGTATCGTTGAGGGCGTTGAATCCGCCGAACAAGTGCGTCTGTTAAAGGAAAACAACTGCTTCTATGCGCAGGGCTTTTACTTTGACAAACCTATGCCTGTGGAAGATTTTGAAAAACGTCTTAACGAACTGAAAAAGCTTTAAATCTGCACATATTTTCTGATTAACATAAAAACGATCAACTGTGTTACTGCCACAATTGATCGTTTTTTATTCTATGCGATCGTTTAGCACTCTGCCGATATCATCTGTGCCAACAGCCGTTCATGAATTCAACTCTGCTCTTAAGCCAGCTTTCAAGGTAATCAGCCGCTTCGTCAGCTGTTTCACATTTTTTCGCATTCTCGGATAATTCACCCATAACCGAATCATCCTTGGTGCTTATGCCCCAGCGATCGTTATTTCTTGAAAATGCGCCGCTCAATTTCTCCTTGTCCGAAGCTATCATCTCATACGCACGTTCAAATGTGCCACCGTCATATTCGGCAGTCCACTTATCCCTTATGATATCCTGATACCAGTCCTCATACATCAGAACGGCAAGCCAAGGATTAATGGTTTCATACTCTGTTCCATTAACATCGGGGATAATGTTTGAAGCATAATAGCCTGTTCCGTCAGGGCATCGGGATTTGTTGCCCATTGCTGAATCAAAATCCCACGGTGCCTGGAACGTAAGCTTACGTTTTCCGTTTTCGCCGAAATCAACTGTCATAAAGAAACTCGACCAGTAAAGATCAGCGTCACAAGTCAGCTCACTGATAATATACATATCAGCAAGTGAATCAACATCTACTACCCTTTCAACCGCTTCCTGTGCAGAAATTTCCGTTGTTTCTGCAATTTCCGAACAATCCTCGTTAAAGACAAAGGCTTTATCATAATACGCAGCTTCATACATTATATTGTAAATATTGTTTACATACGATGCAATAAAATCATGCTGCTCTTGCGAGTAAATATCGCTCTTTATCGTAAATCCGACTTCCTTTTTGGGATCGGATTTTAAAAGAGGAAGACATCTGATAGTTTTTCCGCTGCCCTCGTTGCCATCGAAAGGCGTCAGCGCAGCATTATTATGATAATCTACATAGAACTGCTGGAGAGGGTCTTCATTGAGATAGTTTCCGTCAAATTCAAGCAGATAACCGATATCTGTTCCGGTATAGTCGTCCTCTGCTTCAGTGATATTTACCCTATTTTCGTTTATCTGCTGATACTCTGCAAGCAGATATACTCCCCAGTATTCATCGTTGATATTCACCTCAACGAATTCCGCATCGGAAGCATAAAGTCCGTCCTTGCCAAGAATTTCCCCTGCTATCTGAAAAGCGCTTTTGTTTCTGAGCATAGACGCGTCCTTATATTCCGCAAGAAGCACCCAGTTTTTGAACGATGCACCATCATTCAGTCCAAGAAGGCTCTGCTTTTCGTCAAACTTTATGCGCAAAGGCTTTTTGTCGTAATTCGTAGTCCAGTTTCCCCTGACCTTTACCTGTGCATCCGCAGAATCAAGCAGCACGGTGTCATTTTCGTCAGTAAGGGTTATTTTGCATTCCTCATAATAAGGTGCAGGCGGCATAACATAGTTCGGCGTCCATGTAGCGATCTGTGCGGAAACGTGTTCGGCAACAGGCTTTGTCGCAAAATCCGTTTTTCCGTCAGCGGTAACTATTGAAAGTACAGGAATATTACTTTCGGAAGATTTATCCGCAGCTGAACAGCCGCACATAAAACAGCACAGCGCCGCTGCAATAAATGACTTTGTTAAGTGTTTCATAAATTTCTCCTATTTTCCATCATCTTACGCCGAGCAATTGAAACGGCGTTTTGTTGTTTATTCGGCATTGTATGCCATTTTGTAGATGTTCAGAATATCATCATATCCCAAGGTCATATATCCGGGCAGTTCTCTTGTTCGGTTCCTTGTGCAGCAGAGCGCAAGCTTTTCAAGGTCTTCCTCTTTTACGCCGAGAACCTTCAGATTTGTAGGCATACCTATCGACTGATAATACTGTTCCTGCATATTGATCGCAGCTTCTATCGTCTTTTCGGGATGTTCGTAGTCTACGTCAAGGTTCCATACATTTGCAGCATACTGCATCCATCTTGAAATATTGGCTTTGTATACATATCTTGCCCAGCTGCACCATAAAGCAGCAAGACCTGCACCGTGTGCGACTTCGGGATACATACCCGAAACCTCATGTTCAAACTGATGAACAACAAGCGCAAACGTTCTTCCGCATTGTGTAAGTCCGTTATGTGCAAGCGAAGACGCCCACATCATATTTGCTCTTGCTTCATAGTTACAAGGATCGGCAAGGCAGTCCTTTCCTGCTTTCATAGTGCTTTTTATTACCGCTTCTGCGATAGCGTCGGTAAGGTATGTGTCATCTCCGGGACAGAAATAGCGCTCAATTGTGTGCATCGCAATATCTACCGCACCGCAGGCTGTCTGATACGGACTTACGGTATATGTAAGCTCCGGATCTTCTATGGCAAAATCCATTCTGTTGCAAGTGCTTCCGTAACCTCTTTTTTCGCCTGTATCTGCATTGGTTATAACGCAGGAGCTTGACATTTCCGAGCCTGCCGCAGACAATGTAAGAACAGCACCCTTTTTCAATGTCTTTGTGGGAGTGCATTTACCGAGCGAAAAGTCCCATACGTCAACATCGGGATTTGCTGCACCGTTAGCGATATCCTTTGCAGAGTCGATAACGGAACCACCGCCGACTGCAAGAACAAAATCAACTCCTTCAGCAAGGCAAAGTTCAATACCTTTTCTGACTAAAGAAAGTTCGGGATTGGGTTTTACTCCGCCAAGTTCAACATAACTTATATTTTCATCATCAAGCGCCTTTTTTACTCTGTCGAGAAGTCCGCTTTTTTTCGCAGACTGTCCTCCGTAATGGATAAGAACCTTTTTCGGAGCATATTCTGCCACGATTTTTCCGACTTTAAGCTCTTCGCCCTTTCCGAAATAAACCTTTGTTGGTGTTTCATAAATAAAATTCAGCACAGTAGTCATCCTTTCGGTTTTGTAATTGAGGTAATTATAGCATTGTAGATGTGAAAAGTCAATAACAGTTTTGACATTGCTTTGCTTTAGAAAATAATACTAAACACCAATAAAAAGCGGAAAAAAATCTGCGCCGAAATCCAATATAAAGTTGTTTTCAACAACTTACTGTTTTCAACAGTTACGAGATTGCCGGCTTTATTTTTTCCATATTTTAAATGGTGTTTAGTATAAGTCATTTTTATATTAAAAAAAGCTGCTGAAAAAAGTTACATTGATTAAAAATACGGACATCACACAGAAATTAATAAATTTTTGACAAAATTAATCAAAACTCTTGAATTCCGGGAAAAATTATGTTATAATTGTACAAACATAACTATATCTTGAATAATTGACAAAAATCAGGTGAGTGGGATTGATCAATAATAAAAAGACAATTGGCTTGTGTATAACAAAATTTCACGACAGAGGCAGATCGGAGTTTACCGACTGTCTGTTCAATGCTGCCAAGAAAAATGGATATGGACTTGTTGTTTACAACAGCTTTGTCGATTTTTTCAAAAAATCCGAATATCTTATCGGCTCAAAGTTTGTTTATGACAACATAGATTACTCTATCCTTGACGCTATGATAATCATGAACGAAACTATCTTCGACAAGGATATTGTTGAGCAGATCATAAGCAGATCAAAGGAAAATAATGTTCCTGTTATTATTATCAGGGGCGAGGCCGAAGGCTGCATTTCCGTGACTGATGATTATACCGAGGCATACAAGCAGCTGATACGCCACGTTATCCGTGACCATGGTGTGCGTGACACATTCTATATCGCGGGAAACAAGGAAAATGATCTCAACACTCAAAAACGTCTGGACTGTTATAAGACTGTGCTTGAGGAAGAAGGTCTGGAGTTTTCCGAGGATAATGTTGCCTACGGTCAATACTGGGATGGTCCTGTTTTAAAGATCATCGACAAACTTGCGTCGGAAAACAGAATTCCCCATGCCATTTTCTGTGCCAATGATACAATGGCAATGGCGGCCTGCACAAGACTTGCAGAACATGGCAAAAAAGTTCCCGAAGATGTCATCGTTACCGGCTTTGACGGCACCACTCAGGCTGAAATGTTCTCACCTGTCATCACAACCTGCTGTAATGATGTTAAGGGGCTTGCAGAAAAGACCATTGATGTTATAACCGATATATTGGAGGGAAGAAAAACCGAAGAAAAGTATGTCAACAGCTATCTTCCAAAATTCACCGAGTCCTGCGGCTGCCCTGCTGATACCCGTATAACCAACCGTCAGGCTGTTTGGGATACATACAATCTTATGATGGAGATGAATTCCCACGAGGATTTTGTATACTCCAAGCTGGACAGGATGCTGAACAAGCCTTCGCTTTCCGAAGCGCTTAAGATCATTTCCTACATTATCATGGGAAATTCATATCTTTTTATTGATAACAAATTCCTCAGTCAGCTTGCCGACCTTTCCGATGAGGACAGGATATATCAGGGCGATTACACCATAGTTACACATTCCGACAGCTGGGACACAGAGTCC
>JBJEQL010000120.1:0-3974 GCA_051881735.1 Oscillospiraceae bacterium | reverse complement strand
CCCTGCATAATGCTGTCGGTAAGATTCTGCTCGTCAATGCTGCCGAAATAGTTCGCACGGATATATTTATCCATTTCGGAAAGCTTTGTGTAGATTTCTTCCTTTTCGGAAACGTTCTTAACCGTTGCGTTAAAAACCTTCATCGAATAATTATATGTAATTATGAACGTTCCGGCAGCGATAAGAGCCATAATTCCTATCGCAATGCCGAGAGATATCTTCTTGTTCATTTTCTTCCCCTTAGTTGTTGATATTAACGTAGTTGAGCGGATCTGTCCTCTGACCGTTTACACGCACCTCAAAATGAAGATGGTTGCCGTAAGCATAACCCGTCGCACCGATATATCCGATAACATCGCCCTGCTTTACAATGTCGCCTGCCTTAACAGCAAGGCTCGAACAATGTCCGTAAAGCGTTGCGATAGAGTTGCCGTGGTCGATCACAACATGGTAACCGAAGCCGTTTCCTGTATTTCCTGCGGTAATTACCTCTCCGCCTGCGGAAGCAACGATAGGCTCACCGTAGCAGCCCGGCTTACTGATATCTATACCTCCGTGGAAAGCAGTTCTGCCTTCTTCCTGAATGTATCTGTCACCGTATGTATCGGTCATATTTCTTACCGTCGGAACAGGCCAGATAAAGCCTGTATCTTTGTAGGAAGTAAACGAGCTGACATCCTTCTCGGTGTAGGTTTCACCGTTTGCCTCTGCCTGCTTTTTGCGTTCTTCCTCTTCTTTGCGGCGGCGTTCCTCTTCTTCTTTACGTCTGCGTTCAGCCTCTTCCTGCTTGCGGCGTATCTCTTCCTGAAGCTCCTGCTCGACCTTCTGCTGGTCGGCAACGATATCATCAAAGCGATCCATGTAGTCCTGCACCATTGCGTCCTGCATAGCCTTTGTTTCGGCGTGGTTGTTATAGGTCTCGGCAAGCTCTGCGTAATACTGTTCTTCCTGCGCCTTAAGCTCTTCCTGCTTTGCGATATTCGCTTCGTTTTCCTCTATGTCCTTGTTAAGAACGGTTATCTTGGACTTCAAGCCCTCGATCATATCATTATCATGCTTTGAAATTCTCTCAGCAAATTCCAGTCTTGTAAGGATTCCGTAAAAATCGGTAGCACCGACAAGCAGCGAAGCATAGCTGTCATTGCCCGAAATATATATACTGCGAAGTCGCTTGCGGAATTTCTCAACGCCTTCATCAACTTCCGCCTGATGAAGCTCAATATCGGCAGTCAGCTCTTCTATCTTGTCCTGATAAAGCTTTATCTGCTCATCAATGTTTGCGATCTGCTCTTCCTGGATCCTCATCTTTTCATCATATTCAGCAAGATATTCTTCCGTTTTGCTTGCGTCGTCCTTGCTTTTCGCAAGCTCCTTTTCGATGTTTTTACGCTGCTCGGCAAGCTCCGCCTGACGGGCTTCAAGCTCGGACTGCGTATCTGCAAAAAGGTCAATGTTCGTATTCCACATCGAACTGAGCGTCATGCATAGCGCAGCCGAAACGGAAACTACTTTTTTGACAATAGTGTTCTTGTTCATAGGAAAGCCCTCCTTTCCCGTGGGATCAGACCTTAACGTATTTTTTCGTACTCATAACAGTACCAACTGCGCTGATGAGCGCTCCTGCAACAATGTAGCCGATGATGATCTTTGCTGCAACGCTGTTTGTGGGAGTAAATCCGCTTGCACCCATTGCATTCCAGAGCGACTGCTGGCTCATTATCATTTCCATGACCTTTGAATAGCCTACGAGCGTGATAACCGAAGAAACTGCGCCTGCAAGAATGCCTATTACCATACCTTCGACAAAAAACGGAGTTTTTACGAATGCATTGGTCGCGCCGACATATTTCATTATCTCGATCTCACGCTTTCTCATCTCAACGCTTGCTCTTGAGGCGTTGGAGATCATTACAAGGCTCACGATCACGAGTGCGGTAAGCACCGCAGCGGATATTATCGTAATAATACGCTTTAGTTCGGTAAGAACATTGACAAAATCGTTCGGCGCTTTTACGGAATATATGCCATCAAGTTTATTTATCGCCATAAGAGTGGCGCTCATCTTTTCAATATTCTCAACTTTTACACGATATGAATCCGGGAGAGGACTCTCCTCGCCGACATACTGGAAAAGCTCCTCGGAATCAGCCATTTCCGACTTCATCTGCTCGAAAGCTTCATCCTTTGAAAAGAATACAACTTCGCTGACATTATCTATCAGACCAAGCTGATTTCCCATTGAATTTATCTTCTCTTCACTCATATCATCATCAAGGAAGATCACGACCTCGTTTTTGTTCTCGATGCCGCCGACGATAGAGTTAACATTCACGATAAAAAGCGTGGAAAAACCGACCAGAAGCAGCGAAACCATAAGTATGCAAAAGCTTGCTACTGACATGATACGGTTTGTCCATATATTTTTTACACCCTGCCCGAACAGGTAATTTATACCACTAAACTTCATTAAAAAATCCCCTCCGGCTTATTGACGCTCCAAGTCATAGCTTGACTTGATAACATCGTCAAATACCACTCGTCCGTCCTGCATAGATATGATCCTTCCGCCAAACTCCTGAACTATCTCGTGCTCATGTGTGACCATAATAACAGTAGTTCCGCAGTCGTTTATCGCCTGCAGAAGTTCAACGATATCATGCTTGAGCGCAGGGTCAAGATTTCCCGTAGGCTCGTCCGCAATTATAAGCTGAGGGTCGTTTACAAGCGCCCTTGCGATAGCAGCTCTCTGCTTTTCGCCGCCGGAAAGCTCGCTCGGCTTGCAGTAAGCCTTGTCCTTTAAGCCGACAAGATCGATAACATAGGGAACACGGTTGCGGATATATTTATTTGAAGCGTCAATACAGCGCAGCACGAATGCAACGTTGTCATAAACGTTCATGCTCTCGATAAGTTTAAAATCCTGAAAAACGCAGCCGATAGTCCTTCTCAGGCGATATGCGTTGCGCTTTTTCATTTTTGTAAGATTAAAGCCGTTCACCTGAATTCTGCCCTTTGTAGGTTCGATCTCCTTCAAAAGCAGACGGATAAACGTACTTTTTCCTGCACCGGATTTTCCGACAACGAAAACAAATTCGCCGTCTTTTATTTTAATGTTAACATCATTCAGAGCGTCAACGCCGTTTGAATATGTAACAGATACGTTCTTAAGTTCAACCAAAGGTCTGCACCGCCAATCATTTTTCGATAAAATATTCCAAGAAAAAAAGAACAGAAAGGGGCAGAATAAAACTGCCCCCATTTTGTTGTTTAATTAAGTAATGTTTAGAATTTAACAGGGTTTGCTGAGAGATATTTCTTAACCATAAGCGCAATTTTGAATACGATAGCGTGGTCGAATTCTCTGAGGTCAAGTCCTGTGAGTTTTTTGATCTTTTCAAGTCTGTAAACGAGAGTGTTTCTGTGAACGAACAGCTTTCTCGAGGTTTCGGAAACGTTCAGATTGTTTTCAAAGAAACGCTGGATAGTGAACAATGTTTCATGGTCAAGCGACTCGATAGAGCCTTTCTTAAACACTTCCTGAAGGAATGTTTCGCAGAGTGTTGTCGGCAGATGATAGATAAGTCTTGCAATACCGAGGTTATCGTATGAAACGATAGACTTGTCCGTATCGAATACTTTTCCGACTTCAAGAGCGATCTGAGCTTCCTTAAAGGAACGTGCAAGATCCTTTATACCGACAACGACAGTACCGATTCCGACATTAACTCTTGTATAGAACTCGCTTGAAAGCGTATCGGAAATAGAACGTGCAAGCTTTTCAAGATCCTTGGATTCAACATTGCTCTTAACTTCTTTAACAAGAATGATATCCGACTCTGTGATATTGAGAACAAAATCCTTTGTCTTGTCGGGGAAAAGGTTCTGAATAATGTCAAAAGCAGAAACATCGTTAGACGAGATGATCCTGATAAGGAGAACAACACGGCTTACATCGCTGTTGAAGTGAAGCTCTC
>JBJEQL010000119.1:0-17527 GCA_051881735.1 Oscillospiraceae bacterium | reverse complement strand
TTACGAAAAATATAAGCAGTATCAGGACGAGTATCATTATCCACCGCAGGATAAGTGCCTGTCTGCTGATTTTTTTCTTCCTGCGTCTTTTTTGCTGTGCCATTTTTTATTTTCCTTTCAGAACAATATGCAGCGACTCACAAAGCTTATGCGCATTGCTGCCTTTACACTTACAATATTTGAATTATAGCACAACCTATATTTTTTTTCAAGTTTTTTCCGTTATTGTAAGAATTCTGTAATTTGGTTCATATAAAGTTTATTCGGAATTCACAAAATATTTGCAAATATTCGTTAACAAGGTATTCACATTTGGCGTTTTTTACGCTATAATTAATGTATATGACATTTTATGCGAAAATATTCGCAAACCGGAGGTGTTTCGGATTGAATAAGACCGCAGCAAAAATCAAATCCTGCGCAGCAGTTATCACAGCATCAGTATTACTTGCCGCTGCAGCAATAGCTATGACTGTAATACAGAGCGGCAGGAACGAAACTGCTTCTTCCGTGAGCACTTCTGCGGCAAACGCTGCACTTTATATCAGTGAAAAAGCTGATCTTATGAAAGCTTCGGCAAAAGAAACATCGGAGCTTGCGGTTATCAGATTTGCCCCCGATGAGTTCAAGAGATATGCCCTGCGTGACCGCAACAGCGCACTTTTGGGACTTGATATAAAGCTTGACCTTATTAAAAGTGACGATAATACAGGCATTACAAACGGCAGAAACTACGACGGGACGGGCGTATTATCTGCTTCTGACGGTTTTGTTTTCAATGAAGCTTCGGGCGAGCTTTTCTATATTGTCACCGGCACAACTAACGGAAATATAACCGTCTGCAGCTGCGGAAAAGACTTTTTCGGAGAGTATTTCGGTTCGCTTACTAAGGACACAGGTGCAAAGCTCTCCGTTGGCGGAAAGGTAATGCTTTCGACCGAACTTGACTCCCCTGTATATGCTTCTGCAAAAAAGGAAATCGGCGATTTCTCGATTGAACTTTTCGATTACAAATTTCCCGAAAAGGCCGACAACAGGCCGTTTATCGCAGTTACGGCTATTCTTGCAGCTGTTCTTGCCGCTGCCGCATCCGCTGTATGCTGTGCAGTTATAAGAAAATCAAGCGGTGAAGAAAAAGCTGTAAAATCAGAGTCCGAACCTACGGTAGGAATCGTACATATCAAAGAAGAAATTCCTGCAAAGGAAGCTGCTGATATAAAAACTATTCACGCCGAATCCGAACAGCAGATACCACATGAAGAAGTTAACACCGCAGATGAGCTGAACTCTGTAAGCAATGCAGAGTATGAGAAAGTATGCGGTGAAAAGGCTGCGCTTGAAGAGAGAATAGCGGAGCTTGAAAAGAAGCTTGAAAACGCAGAGATTTCGGGAAAAGAGATAACTTCGGCAGTATCGGAAGCGGAAAATGCAATCAGGGAAAGCCGTCTAAGATCGTCCGAGCTTGCGGAAGCTGTAAGCGTTATCGGTGAGAAGAACCGCAGCATAAAAACTATCATAAGCTCGATAGAAGATATTGCATTCCAGACGAATATGCTTGCGCTGAACGCTGCGATCGAAGCTGCCCGTGCAGGAGAAAACGGCAAGGGTTTTGCAGTTGTAGCTGACGAGGTACGCAGTCTTGCCGCAGAAAGTGCAGAATCCGCACGAAAGTCGGCAGAGATACTCAATGAATCGGAAGAAGCTGTCAAAAACGGAGAATCCGCAGCAGAACAGGCTGTTCTTGCCGCAGAAAAGGCAATGGAAAGCGCAAAATCGGCTATTGGCGCCGCAGAAAAGACTTAAATTTTTTCATAACGTAAAAAAAAGGTTGACCTAAGAGTTTTTTTATGTTATAATAAAGTTTAGCTTATAAAAACTGCGGATGTGGCGGAATTGGCAGACGCGCCAGACTTAGGATCTGGTGTCCCCGACGTGCAGGTTCAAGTCCTGTTATCCGCACCATTATGAAACCCCATAGAATTTAGGTTCTGTGGGGTTTGTTGTTTATCAGGTACACACTAAAGTACACAAAAATTCCTCAACTGAAACATTCAATTGAGGAATTTTCTTTTTATCGAAATTATCCTGCAACGACCTCGTTAAGATGCTCGGCAAGAGTTCGGATATTCTCAACGATATCCGCAAGATTTGCTGTACCTGCGCTGTTCTCCTCTGTTGCGGATGAAACCTGCTCAGCCGCAGCACAGTTCTGCGCCGTGTTTGCGCTTATCTTCTTCATGCTTTCGGAAATTTCGTCACTCTTGGTACGAATCTCCTCAGCCGACTTATCGATAGCGTATATCTTCTGCGCAAGCTCTCCGTTTGATGCTGTTATAACTGCGGAAGTTTCGTTTGCCTTGCGAATACTGTCCATACCTGTCTGTGTAAAGAGCGCATTCTGCTCCATTGCTTCAACAGCCTGCTCGGTATATTCCGCAACCTCGTGGATAATCTTTTCAATACCGTCAACTGCTGCTTTTGTCTGGATCGAAAGCTTCTGAATCTCCGCAGCAACAACCGCAAAGCCCTTGCCGTGTACACCGGCTCTTGAAGCTTCAATTCGTGCATTGAGGGAAAGAATATTTGTCTGTACCGATATTTCTGTAATGGTCTTGATGATGCCGATTATCTCCTTGGAACGTTCACCGAGCGAGCTTATGATAGTGCGGCACTCGTTGGTGCTGTTGTATATCTTCTCCATATCGGCGGTTGCGTCGTCCATACGCTGCTGGTTTTCCTGCGTGTTCAGTTCGATCTCACTTGTCAGCTCGGCTGTCTTGTGGTTCATGTTGCTAAGGGCAGATATATCATCTGTCATACTGTTGATCTTTACATCTGCAAAGCTTACCGACTGGGAATTCTCGGTCGAACTTTCGAGAAGGCTTGCCGATTTCTCTGCGATCTGACGATTTGCGTTAAGTGAAGTTTCGGTTATTGCATAAAGCTTTGTAACCATGTTGGAAAGAGTTTCCGAAGTATGTGCTGCATTTTCCTTCATATCCTGCATCTTCTGCAGCATTTCCTTCTGTTCCTCTGCACCGAGAAGATTTGAGAGCATTGACGCTGTTCTTGAACAGAGTGAAGTAAAGATCGCGGATACTGCAATAACACAAAGCGCACGGGGAAGAATTCCGAACATAATAAGATTTTTGTATGCCGGAAAGTTATGGTCAACAACGGTTTCAAAGCTAAACGCAAAGACCTGACCTGCAGAAACTCCGACAACAGTCAAAACTGTTGCGAGAATATTCAGTTTTTTGGAGAAATACAAGCTCGAAAGCGCAATTGCATAAACATACATTACAACAACATGATACGAAAGTGTTCCGCTCAATATCGTTACATACACTGCTGCGCAAGCTACTACCATATATTTGACTGCACTCGACTTCATCTTAAGGATATTTACGATTAATGTCGGGATAAGAAGCAATATGCCGCCGAGAATAAAAGCGATAGTCATAAGCTGTAATTCCACGACAAATACTCCTACGATATCCAGTATGTAGATAAGCGTATAGAAAAGAAATGTTACACGCATTACCTTTGCCGCCAGTTTGTTGGATTGGATCTCATTTTCCATTAGCATTTTGTTTTGTGTCATTTTTTAGCTCCTCCATTATTATGTAAAATTTTTTGTGATCTGACAAATGATTTTTAACTGTCACCTTTAGATTTGGTATCGAATGTTATCTTTCCCTTGGCGTTGTTTCCGTTTACCGATATCTTATACACACCGTCATCGTGGACAGTAACTTCAAAATATCCAAGCTCGGTGCTGCTGCTCTCATAGACGGGCGTACTGTTTTCACGTCCTATCGTTACCCCGATACTGCCCGATAGGATATCCGAATTAACGGTGACGCTATCACCGCTGCTTAAAACAAACTCCTCTTCAAGTGTTGTGTTGAGAGGGTCAAATTCGACTTCCCAACTGCCGTCGTTTTTCACGGAGGAATACTCCGACTTTCCCGAACAGCAACATAAACAAAGCATCAGAACTACAACCATAAATGTTATCTGCGTCGGCAATGCTGCAAACGCAAAATCTTTTATACTTTTCATACAAATTTCTTCCTCATAAGTGCATTTATCATAACATATACAAATACAGCAAGCAAAGCAGCTGATATAATGCAGATATACATATTTCCTTGCGTAACCTTTTCATTCATAAAATAGATATTGCAGTCAACGCTGTCCTTTATTGCTTCAACGACTTCGGCAGGAAAATGCTGATTTTCCATTTCCGCAAACACTCCCCTTAATATATGATTTTTAAGAAGCGAAGTGCCGTAAGTTCCGGGAAGGAAGGAGATGACCTTCTGCAATCCTGCGGAAAACTGCGATATCGGCATATATGCGCCGCATATAAATCCATAGCCAACGCTGACGATCGTTCCAACCGCTGACATCTGTTCCTGTGTTGAAAGAAAGCAGTTTATTATGCCGGAAAGTCCCGTTCCGAACATAACAAGTATCACAATATCAAGCATGACCTTTGCAACGTCTGCGCCCGAAAGATACCAGCCTGACGACTTCAGATACAAAAAGCAAACCGCTGCGGCAACAACGCAGACAAAAAGAGTTGAAACAAATGAGCCAATATAATAACCGAGTGCGACCGTTCTCTCTTTGACCGGAGAAATGGATATATCCTTTCCGGCGCCGGTATATTTATCCTGAATCATAAGTAAATTTGAGCAGAAAGCAACGGTTATGCAGCTTACAGCAAGAAGTGACGAAACGAGCTGTCCGCCAACGCAGCCGTTGATAAGCTCTTTAGGTACGGTTGCTCCTGCTTTGGCAAGTGCGTCTGTAAATGAGCTTTCATAAACATTCCGCAGGAATGTTCCATACAGCACGAGCAATATCAACGGTGTGACAAGCGAGGTAAAGAACATTCCCTTGTCCTTGAAATATACTTTAATGCTGCGTTTTACAAGTGAAAATAGTCCTGACATTTACGCATCCGTTCCCTTCTTCTTAATTCTCTGCATTTTTCAGCTTCTTTCCCGTAACGGCAAGGAAAACATCGTCCATTTTGCCTTTTGTTATCTCATAATCACGGAAAACATCGGGATTTTTAAGAATAAGCTGTGTTGCTGCAGCAGTATCGGGAACGGAAATGCGGCAAATATCCCTATTGATTTCAAATTCCACGCCAAGCTTTTCTATCTCGTCCTCATCGGCACCGTATATCGTGATAAAATCGCCTGTGTATGTATTCTTCAGTTCAAGCGGAGTTCCCGAAGCGGCGATCTTTCCGCTGTCAAGGATGATCACATGATCTGCGTCTGCAGCTTCTTCCATATAGTGCGTTGTAAGAAAAACTGTCATGTTTTCACGCCTGCGCAGATCTTCGATAAGATTCCGGATAGTATTTCTCGTCTGCGGATCAAGTCCGGTCGTAGGTTCGTCAAGGATAAGAAGTTTAGGGCGGTTTAGAAGCGCTCTGGCTATGTCGATACGCCTGCGCTGTCCCCCCGAAAGCTTTCCGACTGTTCTGCCGAGAAGATCGTCAAATTTGAGCATTTCTGAAAGCTCTGCAAGTCGTTCCTGAAATTTCTTTCCTGTAATTCCGTAAAGCGCTGCCCTTATCTTAAGATTATCCTTAACGGAAAGCGTCTGATCGAGCACAGAATTCTGGAACACAACTCCAAGACTGCTTTTTATCTTGCCGATATTGCGTTCAAGCTCCATTCCGCCGATGCGCACTGCACCGCCGTCTTTTTTTAGCTGTCCGCAGAGAATATTTATCGTGGTGGATTTGCCTGCGCCGTTTACTCCGAGAAAGGCGAAAAGCTCTCCCTCTTTTACACGGAAGCTAAGATCCTGAACGGCCCTGACCTCTCCGAAATTTTTTACAAGATGGCTTATTTCAATGATGTTGCTCATTTGTCAATCTCCTAAAAAATATACATTTGGTGCCATATCGCCATATTTTAATTATATACATCTGTAAAGATTTTTCAACAATATTCCGACAAAATACAAGAAGATGGTGATGAAATGCATTTTTATAAAAAAACAATATCCGTTTTTCAAAATGTCTATGTCATAATGACATTAAAGACAGGAAATTCGTACATTTTTCAAAACGGCGAAACGAATGCTTCGCTTTATTCAGCGTATCCCTAATCCCCGATAAAAGTGTAGACAAAAAATCTGCGCAAAAACAATATATTTAAGTTTTTGCGCAGATTTTTTGTACACTTTTTAATCGGGGATTAGTATAATACAGTTTTATTTTGATCTGTGGACATATACCCTGGACGTATCACCGTTTTCCGCGATCATACAGAAAAACTCCCAGCCGTAGCGTTCATAAAAAGAGGTATGGTCTGTAAGAAGATAGAGCGTATCTATCCCCTTTTTGCTCATATCGGAGCATACGAAGTCAAGCAGCGCACCTGCTATTCCCTGACCACGTTTGTCTGCCTCGGTATAAACACCGCAGACATTCGGTGCAAGGTCCTTTCGAGGGTGAAAATCATTTTCGATAACTCCCATGCCGCCGATTATCCTATCTTCCTCCAGCGCAAGATACCATTGCGGAATAGGCGAACTTCCTCCGAGTGCTTTATCCATGCTTTCGAGATAGAGTTCCAGCGGAATGTTCCATTTTTCGTGGAACCACTGCGCCGCCTGCTCTTTCAGCTGAGGTCTGTCAGTTATCGTTACAATTTCAAAATTCATCCGCTCTCACCTTCGTCAATCATTCCTCTTTTTCATCTCTGCAAGCATACGGTTCATCTTTTCCGCTTCGGAATAGCTTAGGAACCATTCGCCGATGAAAACGAGCAGATATGCAATAAATATTGATATTGCGACTATTAGTAATGCTTTCGGCGCTCTTACGCCGTCCAAAACATACACATTGAATAGCACTATCAGCTCTATTATGCAGAAATGAAGCACTCTGCGCACTACCGTTTCCCAAGAAGAAAGCTCACGCTTGCTGTTGAATATCACCCCAGGAAGCGTCAGAAAGACGGAGCGCACCAACATATTTATCTCCCATTCAAAGCCGACGCTTATCGGCGGATTTATGCCCAAACCGCTAAGAACAGCCATGTCGGCTGTAAGAAAAAGGTATATAAGCAAAAAATTACTGAACAGCTTTCCTGCAACTTCACGCATTTTTTATCCCTCCATAAGCTTTTTCTTGATATTTTTTGCATACATTCGTGAGATAATTATCTCTTCTCCGTTTTTCATCTTTGCGAAAAACCTTGAATCAAGCGCTGGGCGGAAGGATTCTATCTGAAGAATGTTAACGACAACCGATTTTGAACATCTGATAAACTTTCTGTCGGAATAAAGCTCTTCTATTTCGTAAAGTCGATTTTTTATGCTGTAAATATCGTCTGTCGTGTAAGCGAATACCTGCTCACCTACTGCTTCAAAATAAAGTATTTCGGAAAGAGGTATCTGGTAAACTCTTTCATCTATATAACCAACGACAACATTGCCTTTCATAAGGACATATTCCTTGATGTCCTCGAAATCCTTTGTCATTTCGACACATTCAAGAATAACCTGCTCCTCTTCGGGAGAAGCGGCTTTTCGTATTGTCAAGCGCACATGATCACATTCCTTTCCTTGCTGATAATAAGGAAACGCTAATTAAATCGTTTCTGCCGTTTTTCAAAATATCTATGTCATTCTCGAAGAGAATGACATTAAAGGCAGGAAACTCGTACATTTTTCAAAACGGCGAAACGATTGCTTCGCATTAATCAGCGTATCCATAATTATACAACAATATCCGCATTTTTTCAACCTCTTACACCATAATTTTCCGAAAAAAAGCTTTGCACAGACATCGTTTTTGCGCTGTGCAAAGCTCTATTTTTTTATATGCACCTGAAAAACACTTTATTCTGTATCAGCCGTCAGTAAAAAACAACGAAGTTTAATATACAGCATAGATTAAGTTGATCCGGATCATGGTACAGGATTGGCAACAGGCTCCTCTGACGAAGAATCGGCTGCCGGTGAGGAATCGGCTGACGGTGAAGAACCGGCTGACGGTGAAGAATCGGCTGACGGTGAAGAACCGGCTGACGGCGAAGAATCGGCTGACGGTGAAGAACCGGCTGACGGTGAGGAATCGGCTGACGGTGAAGAAACAGGTGATGGTATAGTCGGAATTTCTGTTGGTGTTACAGAAGGCGTTTCTGTTGGTGTTACTGACGGCGTTATAATCGGTGTAGGTGGCGTATAAATTATTGTCGGCGTGGTAGTCGGTTCTGTTTCTTCCGTTACAGTTGTGGTTTCTTCAGTTGTTGTTTCTTCGGTGGTTGCCTCTGTTGTTGCTTCCGTTGTTGCCTTAGTGGTTTTCTTTGTTGTTGCCTTAGTGGTTTTCTTAGTGGTAGTTTTCTCGGTTTTTTCCGGAACTGTTGTTACAGTAGTTCGTTTTGTAGCGGTCGTTTCCGCTGTTGTCTGCGGTTCTGTAGGAACAGTTGTTACAGGCGTTGCTGTTATTGTAGTTTCCTCTTCGGATATTTCTGTTATGGGAACTGTTGTAACGGTTGTAGTTTCTGCTGTGGTGGTGGCTTCTGTCTGAGTTTTAGGAACTGTAGTTGTTACGGAGCTTTCGGTTTCCTCAGATTCACCCCTAAGCTTACTGATTACATTGTCTGCAAGCGGCATAAGATCATCGTCATTTGAACGAATGGCGTTATCTCTTATGGATCCGGGTATATTGTTATAATCAATATCACCAACAGGAGGTTCATCCTTAAATGTTCCGTTGCCATCATCATCTTCGCCGATATTAACGCCGCTGTCGGCAGGAACAGATGCATTGTTTCCTGTTGGATTTCCATTGCTGTCGAGAAGGTTTATTTCAACAAGACCCTGGAAAGTGTTTTCGGAAATATTAAAATCGCCGTTCTCGTCTTTATCAACAGAAACCATGAAGCTGGTTCCTCTTACCGCCATGGTTGCTTTCGGCGTTGCAACTTCATAAGAAGAATTTGCGGAAAGAGGTGTGGTTATCTCATTAAGTATCGTGCCGTCCTGAAGGTCGATCTTAGTATGGCTGTCGGTCGGAGAACCCGTTGCAATAAGTTCAAGCACCGTTCCGCTGTCAAGAAGAATATATTTATCACTGTCCAACGATATGCGCAGGGTACTGTTCTCGCCTACTATCAGCGTATCGCCGCTTTCGAGGTTCATTCCGACATAGGCTGCAAGATCGCCTGTATTTACTCTTGTAACAATAGCCTCACCGGTGAGCTCAAAGATCTTGAGTACTCTGTATGCATCCTCTTTTGTCAGGATAACTCCCGTCAGAACTGCACCTCCCGATACAACGACAACCGCTGCACTCACTATTATTATTTTCACTTTCAATGTCATTGCTGCCAAAGCTGCTTTAGCACTCATTCAAACCGCCTCCATATATCATAATAAACCAAAAAGGGAGCCGACAGACAAACTGCATATCGGGTAACGCCCTACAAATGCAGCCCGACCGCCATACTCCCGAAAAATTCAAAGCTTAGGCTCGTGCTTTGCGCTGCCGGCTTTCACCGGTATTGCCTTTTTATTTGTTAAATATATTATATCACGTTTGTAAAAAAAATGCAACATTTCCAAAACAAGTTTGTATTAAAAATAAAAAAACAACTAATTATTGCAACTTTTAAGTGCAAAAACAACAATATTGCTACAAAGCATTAATGCAATAAAGCATCATATCATACCAAGCTCCGACAAAAACTCCGCCGAGCGCCGCTGATCTTCAACAGATGATGTTTCTATCAGCACGGAACAGTCAGCAAAATATTTTAAATAATGATCTTTGAACCTTTCCCAATCGATCTTTCCGTCGCCAACGGCAAGATGAAGATCGCTTTTTAGGTCGTTGTCATTGATATGGAGATGCTTCACATACGGCGCAAGAGCCGTTACCCAGCTTTCGATATCCGATCCAAACACGCAGGCATGAGCATAATCGAAGCATACTCCGAAGTTTGGAAAACCGGACAACTTTTCCGCAAGCATCGCAAGCATATCGGGAGAGCTGTCGCACATATTCTCTATATAAATGTTTATATCGGGATATTCGGGGAGAATTCTGCTCCAGAAAGTGAAATTGCAGTTGAGCCAGTTGTCTACATAGCTTTGCGAAATGAAAAAAGGGTTATGATTAGTATGGAAAATAACCGCCTTTGCGCCGACTTCAACTGCCGCTTCTATGCTCTGACGTATCCTCATTTCGGAAACTTCACGGATAAGTCTGTCGCTGCTGAAAACAAGGACATCAAAAAAATCCCCGTGACAGGTAAGCAGCTTCGGCAACTCATGCGCCTTATATTCCGCAGCTATCTGCTTTACACGTTCTCTGCTGTCAAGCACTTTCGGCGAAAAGAAATCGTTGAACTCAAAGCCGAAGCCGTATTCTTCCGCAAGCTTCAGACTTTTATCAATATTTTCCAACTGCGGTATGATCAGAAACTTACTCATTTACAAGCTCCTTTGCTTTCTGTTCGTCCTCGGCGTTTATTCCTGTAAGAGAGTAAACGAAAACGCCCTTTGACTTTCCTTTTAGCGGAATCTCACCGATAGGCTCTACGGTTACTCTGTCCTTGACCTGCTCATATACCTTTTCGCTGATAAGCACCTGTCCACGCTTTGCGTTAGCTTCAAGACGAGCAGCAGTGTTGACGGTATCTCCGATAGCGGTATAGTCCATACGGAAGTCGCAGCCGATATTTCCCACGACAGCGGGGCCGCAGTTTACGCCTACGCCGAAGCTTACGGATTTTCCGTATTTTTCGAGGAACTTGCTTTCGATAGCGTTACCTCCGCTTACGATATCGTATGCTGTTTTTACTGCACGGAATACATAATCGTCAAGATCGAACGGAGCGTTGAAAACCGCCATTGTAGCGTCACCGATGAACTTGTCGAGAGTTCCGCCGTTTTTAAAGATCGAGTTAGTTGTCAGATTAAGATAGCTGTTAAGGATATCAACGACCTGCTCAGGTTCAAGACTTTCGGACATTGGCGTAAAACCTCTTATATCCACGAAAAGCACGGCGATATCACGGTTTTCACCGCCGAGCTTAATTTGATACTGACCTGTTTTTGCGATCTCCTCAACGACCTGCGGTGCAACATACTTCTTGAATGCGGATGTGATCTTCCTTTTTTCTATGGTTTCCTGCACATACTTTCTGCAAAGGTTTATCAGGTATGCAAGCGCCATAAATATCGGTGCATAAAACAGCGGTATAGTCGTGCCATTGTTATTGAGCCCAATTCCTGCTGCGCAGTATCCTGCAAGCATAACAAGCACTATGGGAGCAGAAATGCGGAACTTTATCCGTTTTGTAAGAAGATAAGCTACAACTGCAACTGCAGCGGAACAAAGTGATATCAATACTCTGCTGCCCGGAACAGGATATCTTCCGTCAATAAGTCCTTGAACAATATTTGCGTGTATCTCCGCTCCATACATTTGCTCGGAGCTGTTCGGAACTGCGAACTGATCACGAAGTCCTGAAGCGTATGCGCCCACAATAACTATACAATTCTCAAAAACTCTCGGGTCAATGCTTCCGTCAAGAACGCTGCAAAGCGAAATGTGCTCGTAATCACCCGGACGTCCTGCGTAATTTATCCACATACGGCCGTTTGCATCGAGTGAAGGAACGTTTGGTTCAATGCCGTTTTTTCGGCAATACATCGAGTATATTTCCGAAGCAAAGCTGTTGAACACCTTGTCACCGTAAAGCTCCGGAGCGTTTTCGGTAACGAACGCCGAACGCACAACACCATCCTCATCGGGAGAGGAATTAACAAAACCTGTAACGCAGCAATCCTCAATAATCGGCTGATCTATCGCATTTACTGCAAAATGGTCTATGTATGGGTCGCCGTTTTCGTCAAAGCTGTATTTGCTTGTATAATCGATATAAGAACCTGCTATCACGTTTGAACTGTCTATGCAGGCTTGTCTGAGAGCATTGTCGCCCTGCTCATCCATTTCGCCGAAAAACATGATATCCATTGCAATAACGGACGGATGATCGCCGAGAATATTTATAACATCGGCATAGACGCTCCTTGACCATGTGCCGAAAGGCCCCAGCTGACGAAGTGTTTCGTCATCAATGGCTATTATCTTTATTTTGTTGTTTATCCCCCTCGGAGATTGATAGAACTTATCCCTGAGCATACAATCAAGGGAATAGAAAACATCGAAAAATGACGTAAAAAATACGATCAGAAACAGAACAACCGCTTCTATCGCCGTTACCAAGCGTTTATTACCTTTCATATACCCTCCGAACAGTTTATTTTTATTATTATAACATATCGGAATGATTTTGTCACCATATTTTGCAAATTTTATTAAAAAAATCGCAAATTATATTTACAATCATTTAAAAATATGTTATAATACCTTATAAATCAGCATATTGAAACTGAAAGGATGCATTTTGTATGAATAACCTGCCTGCAAATACTCAATCAGATATTCTTCTTGACAAGATTTTTTCCATTACGCAGGATCTTTATAAGGAAATGTCCCGTCCTGCTGAGGATTCTTCTGACAATCACGCAGCTATCTTCAAGCTTCTTACCGCTCTTGCAAGAAATCTTGTAAACGCCGACCGAGCAAGCTTCTGGAAATGGGATAAGCGCACACATGAGCTGTGGACAACTGCCGCTGTCGGAACAGGAAGGATAACCATTCCCGAGGGAACGGGTCTTGTCGGAAAGGCACTTGCCGAGCGCAAAACTATTGTTACAAACGACCCTTACAATCACCCCGATTTCAATTCCGATGTTGACAAGAAAACAGGATATGTTACAAAATCTATCCTTGTTATGCCTATCTGCAACTGCAAGGGTGAGTTCATCGGCGCATATCAGGCTATAAACAAGCTTGATAATGACGGAAAATTTGATATTGAAGAAGACTGCAGAAGACTTTCACTTGCAGCGTTTATCTGCGGAATAACGCTTGAATCCGAAACATTCCTCGATGATTCACACCATGACAAGCTGACTGAGATCAAAAACAGAATGGGATTCTACAATGATTACAACAAGAGTTTCAGCAAGATACTGAGCGACACAGAAACTGCCAGATGTATTTCACTTTTTATATGCGATATCGACTTTTTCAAAAAGGTCAACGATACATACGGCCATAACGCAGGTGACGCAGTTCTCAAGCACGTTGCAAAGAATATCAGCAGAACTTCCCGTATCTGTGACGGTGTTTACCGCTGGGGCGGCGAGGAGTTCATAGTTATTCTCCCCGACACAGATATTGACCAGGCTGCCGAGGCTGCTGAAAGGATCAGAACCACGATCATGCAGTCGGTATGTAAGTTTGAAGATCTGGAGATAAAGGTAACGATGAGCTTCGGCGTGACACAGATCGACCCTACGAAATCCATTGAGGACAACATCAAGGACGCTGACGAAAAGCTGTACAAAGCAAAGGAAAGCGGAAGAAACATAGTTATAAAATAAGAGTATATGAAAAGGACCTGTGTGAAATGCACAGGTTCTTTTTATATGTTAGCGTTGTCCGTAATAAGCATTTGCGCCATGCTTGCGCAGGTAATGCTTGTCGAGAAGCTCCTGTGGCATACGTCCTGCATTTGGATTTATATCCATAGCGTGATAATTCATAAACGCAATTTCTTCAAGCACAACCGCATTGTGAACAGCCTCGGCAGCGTCTTTGCCCCACGCAAAGGGTCCATGATTTTTTACAAGCACGGCAGGAATAGTCATAGGGTCAACACCATTGAACGCTTCGATTATGACCGTTCCCGTTTCCTTTTCGTATTCGCCGCCTATTTCTTCGGAAGTCATTGCTCTTGTGCAGGGTATCTCGCCGTAAAAATAATCGCCCTGAGTTGTACCCATAGGGATAATTCCCTTTCCTGCCTGCGCAAACGATGTTGCCCAACGGCTGTGGGTGTGGACAATTCCGCCGATATTTTCATAAGCACGGTATAATTCAAGATGCGTTGGAGTATCGCTTGACGGCTTATATCTGCCCTCTGCGACCTTGCCCGAGGAAAGCTCCACAACGACCATATCATCGGCTGTCATTCCGTCATATTCAACGCCCGATGGCTTGATAACCACCATTCCCGATTCTCTGTCGATCGCCGAAACATTGCCCCAAGTGAATGTGACAAGACCGTATTTTGGCAGCATAAGATTAGCTTTAAGGACTTCCTGCTTTAGCTTTTCCAGCATTTATTTCACCTCTCCCAACATTCTTTCTGCGCCGAGTGCAGCCTTGTATCGTTTCATATATTCATTGAAGCCGTCTTTTCCGCTGCTTTCGGGACAAGCGATAAGCTTTTTCATTCCTGCAAAAACTTCACCGTCAAGCCAGTCTGCAAGGGTTTTTCCGCTGCCCTTTATCATATACGCCGCAAGGAGAGCCATTCCCCATGCGCCGCCCTCGCCTGCCGTTTCCATGACAGAAACAGGCGTATCAAGAGCGTCTGCAAGTATCTGCTGCGCTGCGCCGTTGACCTTGAAAAGTCCGCCATGACCTGTGAACTGATCTGCCTTGACCTGCTCTTTTTCAAACAGTATATCCATACCGAGCTTAAGCGTTGCAAATGCTGAATATATCTGCGCTCTGAAAAAGTTCGCAAGGTTCATTTTTCCATCAGGCATACGGAAATACATTGGTCTGCCGCTGTCGGTATCAGTCACAGGCTCTCCCGAAAGGTAGTTGAATGAGGTAACTCCGCCACAGTCGGCATCGCCCGTCATCGCATTTCTGTACAGCGTTTCATACAACGCAGATTTGTCAAGTTTATTGCCCGTAATCTCAGCAAATTCACCGAACATTTTCACCCAAGCGTCCAGTTCGGAACAGCAGTTGTTGCAATGCACCATTGCAACGGGCGCACCGTCGGGAGTTGTCACCATATCAATTTCAGAATAAGCCGCTGACGGGTTCTTATCAAGCACAAGCATAGAGAAAATCGAAGTTCCTGCGGAAACATTGCCCGTACCTATACGCACCGCATTTGCCGCCACCATGCCTGTTCCTGCGTCGCCCTCGGGAGGACAGACTGGAACTCCTGCCCCCAATGTACCCGTTGGGTCGAGGAATTTCGCTCCGCTTTCAGTGAGAACTGCTCCTTTTTCTCCTGCAAGCTTGACCGCAGGAAGAACTTCCGCAAGCTTTTTGTCAAAGCCGTGTGCCGCAAGCTTTTCTTCGGTAAGGCTCAGGAAATTTTCGTTGTATTTGCCGTTTTCAACAGGGAAAATTCCCGAAGCCTCGCCTATTCCAACGGCTCTTTCGCCTGTAAGAAGATAATTTATGTAACCTGCAAGGGTCGTAATATGTGTAATTTCGGGAACGTGAGGCTCTTTGTTAAGTACCGCCTGATAAAGATGTGAAATGCTCCAGCGCTGAGGAATATTGAAGCCGAGCAGCTCCGTTAATTCGTCCGCAGCCTGTTTTGTCGTAGTGTTTCTCCATGTACGGAACGGAACAAGAAGGTTATCGTCCTTATCGAAAGCCATATAGCCGTGCATCATTGCGGAAATTCCCATTGCGCCTACCGTTGTAAGTGCAGTACCGTGTTTCTCTTTGACATCAGCTGCAAGCGAAGCAAAACAGCTTCTTATTCCGCTGTGGATATCGTCAAGTGAGTATGTCCAGCAGCCGTTTTCAAGGCGGTTTTCCCATTCGTGGCTGCCCGAAGCTACAGGAGAATAGTTTTCATCAATAAGCACCGCTTTTATCCTCGTTGAGCCAAGTTCTATGCCAAGATATGTTTTATCAAGTTCAAGCATAAGTTACCTCCTCATTTTCGCCAATACATCAAGCATTTCAAGCTGCTGTTCAAAAGCGTTCAGTTCTGTCTTGGTGTCAATAATCACAAGCTCTGTGTCAGTCATCTTTGCAAAAAGACGGATATCATCAACAGTCAGCGCAGTTGAAACTACCGCATGATGTGCTCCGCCTGCGTATATCCACGCTGCCGAACCGGTAGCAAAATCAGGTTTCAGCTTCCACATTACCCTCGCAACAGGAAGCTTAGGCATTGGTTCAGGCTGTCTTACAAGAGTTATCTCCGCACAAACAAGTCTGAAACGGTCGCCCATATCTATCATTGAAACTGCGATACCCTCGCCTGTTATTCCCTCAAAGACAAGCCGTGCAGGATCGGATTTTCCTCCAATACCAAGAGGATGAACCTCAATCTTCGGCTGCTCTGCCGCAAACACAGGTGAAACCTCCAGCATGTGTGAAGCAAGCTCCGTTTCACCGTCCTCGGGAAGGTCGTATGTATAATCTTCAAGGAAGCCTGTTGCGCCCTGTCTGCCCTCTGCCATTTTACAAAGTACAGCAGCAAGTGCGGCGGTCTTGTAGTCGCCCTCGGGACCGAAACCTATGCCCTTTGCCATGATGTTCTGAACGCTGAGTCCCGGAAGCTGTTTAAGTCCGTGAAGGTCTTGGAACGTATCCGTAAATGCAGAAATGCTTTCTCTTTCAAGGAATTTTTCAAAAGCGACTTCATACTTCGCCTGCTCTCTTACTGCGGAAATATTGTCCGTGTTCATCGCATATTTTTCGGAATATTCGGACATTTTAGCGTTAATCTCTTCATCGGTAACGCCCGAAATGATATCGCAAAGGTCGCCTATGCCGTAATAATTGATATTCCAGCCGTATTTTATCTCGCTTTCCACTCTGTCACCGTCGGTAACGGCAACGTCACGCATATTGTTTCCGAACATTGCGACTCTCATGCCCTTGCTGAAATCAACAGCTTGCGCAGCCTGTGCAAATCGGCGTATCTTTTTGATAACATCTGTATGCTTGTAATATCCCGAAACGACCTCACGCTTTATTCCAAGCCTTGTGCAGATAAAGCCGAACTCTCTGTCGCCGTGGGCAGACTGGTTAAGGTTCATAAAGTCCATATCAATGCTTTCGTATGGCAGTCTTTCGTTATACTGCGTGTGAAGATGAAGCATAGGCTTTCTAAGCGCTTTAAGGGCGGATATCCACATCTTCGCAGGAGAAAAAGTGTGCATCCACATTATAACTCCGATACATTCATCATCGGACGAAGCCTTTGTGCAGACCGCAAGCGCTTCTGCACTGTTTCTTACAACAGGCTGAAAAACCACTTTCGCAATGCCTTCAAGCTTTTCGTTAAGGAAAGCTGACATTTCCTTTGAATCCGCTGCCGCCTGCGCAAGAGTATCTTCGCCATAAAGATCCTGACTTCCTGTAATATAATACAATGTTTTCATTGACGTTCCCTCCGTGCCGTAATTGTTATATGTATTATATCTTAAAAGTCGAAATTTTTCAAGAAGCTTATTTGCTAATTATAGACATTTATTATCCTTTATGGTATAATGAGAAAAAAGGGGGCAGCATTATGATAGCACGATACGAGCAAAGCGTTCTTTCGGGGAAATCGCAGGTCACCGTGCAGAGATACGGCGGATTGCAAAATCTTCCCCATTGGCATATTGAAAGCGAGCTTATCTT
>JBJEQL010000118.1:0-17538 GCA_051881735.1 Oscillospiraceae bacterium | reverse complement strand
ATATTGAAAGGCGGCATTTATATGTACGATTCTGATAACTATACTTATTCAAACGGCGGATTTACACCTAACGATCCCGAGCAGAAACCTCCCAAGAAGTCGGGCGGCGCAGGAAAGATCATTGCAGGACTGCTTGCAGTAGTTCTTATCGGCGGCGCATCGGGTTACGGCGGAGCATATCTTGCTCGTTCAAATGATAACATAAGCACCTCGGCTTCAATTCAGACAGAAGCTCCTGCTTTCACCCAGACAAACGTTGCAGACACAAACTCAGGCAGCACAGCGTCTAACCTTGGAACAAAACCAACCACAAACACAAGCTCAAACGGCGAAATGACAACAAAGGACGTTATTGACAAGGTAAGGCCATCTGTTGTTCTTGTTTCATCATCGTTCACTTCCGCAGGCGGCTCAAGCACCGGCACAGGAATCATTTTCAGCGCAGACGGTTATATTGTTACCAACGCTCACGTTATCACAACGGAAGTAAAAACAAGCGTAAACAACAACTACAACAGTTATGACCCGTTCGGCGATTTCTTTGGCAACTTCTATAACTTCGGCGGTTCAAATTATCAGACCGAAGTTGTTGAGGCAGACAAAGTCACAATTACACTTGAAGATGAAACAGAATATGAAGCAAAGATCATAGGCTGTGACTCAAACACCGACCTTGCAGTTCTTAAAATAGATGCAACCGGACTTACACCGGCTGAAATAGGCGATTCATCCACTCTTGAAATGGGCGATAAGGCTGTCACACTCGGCTACCCTCTCGGACTTGGACTTTCCGCTTCGGACGGTATCATTTCCGGACTTAACAAGGAAATGAGCGTTGAAGTTGCAGGCGGTACTGCTACAATGGTCCTTCTCCAGACTGACGCCGCAATCAACCCAGGCAACTCCGGCGGCCCTCTCCTCAACAGCATGGGTCAGGTTGTCGGCATCACATCTTCAAAAATTGCAAGCTCCAGCGTTGACGGCGTAGGCTTTGCAATTCCTATCACCGATGCTCTCCCTATCCTCAATGAGCTTATGACAACAGGAACAGTAAAGAATACAACTCCGAAGATCGGCATAACCGGTACAGAGATCACATCGGCAGTAAAGCGTTACTATAATCTTCCTGTCAGCAGCGGTGTGCTTGTTGCATCCGTAGAGCCGGGTTCATGCGCAGAAGCTGCAGGACTCGAAGCAGGTGACGTTATTGTAAAGGCAGACGGCAAAGATATCTCCACAATGGATGAGCTTGTCAAGATCAAGAACAAACATAAAGCAGGCGAAAACATGACATTGACGCTTGCAAGAAGTGACGGAAATGTTGATATTGAGCTTACACTTGATGCTAATGAATAATCAAAGTTAATAAAAAATGCGAAGCCAACCTAATCGGTGGCTTCGCATTTTATTTTTATACCCAATTAAAAAATGTAATATTTAGATTTGCCGGATTTCTTTGCGCTGTAAAGAGCCTTTTCACTCTTCTGCTTAAGAAGTTCAATGTCCTGTTCTTCAGAATTCTCTGTTCTCTGTGAAGCAATTCCCAAACTTACAGACAATCCCTTTGTATATTCCTTGGAAGCATAAGCGGAAGAAAGCGTATTGAGCGCACGATCTGCTGTTTCCTTTATCTCATCATCGGATAGAACGGCTGTGCTTACAACAAGAAATGCGTCATCGCCTACTCTTGCAACAAAATCAGTCGGATAGATTTCGCAGAGTTTCTGTGCAGTCAGCTTCAGGGCAAGATCGCCTAAATCAAGGTCGTGGATCGCATTGAACTCCTTGAAATTATCGATATCAACTGAAGTCAGCGTCAGCTGCGGTTCGTTCTTTATGCTGTCGAGATAAATGGACAGACTTCTGCGGTTGTTGACCCCTGTGATAAGGTCTGTGTTTTTATGCTTTACTGCCAACTCCTCAAACTGATGCTCAACTGTAATGTCACGGAGCACAAAAACTTCTCCGATTTGCTCACCGAACGTATCAATGATAACGTCCTCATTCATAAGCAGTATCTTTTCACCGTCAGCTAAACGGACAACAATTTCAGTCATCCCGTTTTCAAGCTCTCTTATGCTTTCGGTGCGGCTCTGCCAGTAATCACGAGTACGTCCGATAACGTCACCGCATTCGGGGAAATACTCGCCGAACTTCGGGTTAACGTTCACGATCTCATGATTTTTATCCTCGACAATAACGGTAAACGGCATACTGTTAAGTACGGCGTCCAGCTCGATATTGATGTTCTGCAGGTCGGTAACATCGTGCGCAACGCCGCAGGTGCCGAAAATAGTTCCATCAGAATCAATAAGCGGAGATTTATAGGTCTTGAACATTTTCATTCCCATTTTCGTCTTGACCTTTTCATCAAACAGCACGGTCTGACGAGCTCTCATAACGATCTCCTCGGATTCAAGGCAGACATAATCGCCCTTCTGATACTCCTCTTCGGGCATATCCCATATATAGTAGTGACCCTGCTTGTATATCATATCCTTAGTTTTGTCAACAGCCTTGCAGAATCCGTCATTCACAATGAGATGACGTCCCTTATCGTCCTTGAACCACACAAGATCGGGGATACTGTCTATCGCAGTTTCGAGGCAGGTGTTCATCCTGCGCATATCAAACCGCAGCTTCATGTCCTTTTGCAGACGGACATAGTTCGCTCTGATAAGAGCCTCACAATCCGTATCCGTCCATACTGCGTCTGCAGCGGGAATCAGCTCTGCAAACTCCTGCGCATTGTCATGCGGCAGAACAATGACCTTATAAATTTCGTGAAAGCGTGATAAATCAGAATTTACAGCGTCATAAGCGTCAATAATGAGCGCCCCGTCACATATATCAAAAACTGATTCGATCGTTTCAGGAAAGGAAACCTCAAACTCGCAGTCCTCTATCGGTTCAGCCTCACGGGCAATTTCACCGATAAGGCTGCTGCCCGATAATATCTGTATTTTACAATCACAATTATACAATCAATTCACCTCAATCGTAATACCGTGCGTCTGCTCTCTGCTCGAACTCACTCTCAGGGAGCGGCTTATCAAAAACATAGCCCTGAACAAAATCGCAGTTCATCTGTTTGATATATTCCAGCTGCGTTCTATCCTCAACGCCCTCTGCTATGACCTTCATTCCAAGGTTTCGAGAAAGATTTACCATATCTTTAAGAATATTCATCGCCTTTTTCTTCTCGGGATAATCTGTCGATAAAGGAATGAATGAACGGTCTATCTTTACAATATCGAGCGATGTTCGCTGAAGCATTTTCAGCGTTGAATAGCCTGTTCCGAAATCATCTATCGAAGTCTTGAAGCCATTCCTGCGGAACTCGTCCACAAAACCGGACATAACACCATAATCGCTGAACTCCTCGCTCTCAGTAAGCTCTATTTCGATATATTTATGCTCAATGCCATATCTATCAACTATCTCAAGTACTTTGTTCGCAAAATCCGGGTCGTCAAGGTGCTTTCTTGAAAAGTTGCTTGAAATGCATACAAGTGGTCTGCCGGCATCCTTCCACTTTTTAAGCATGATGCAAACCTCTTCCAGAACATATAAATCAAGACCGCATATCTTGCCCTCTTTTTCAAGCGTAGGTATAAAGTCACCCGGCGGAACGAGCTGTCCGTGTCTGAACCACCTTACAAGGGCCTCTGCGCCGATAAGCCTATTTGAATTGACCTCGACCTTTGGCTGATAGTAAACTGTGAATTCATGGTCAACCAATGCTTTGTCAAAGCCACGGATAACTTCCTGCTTTTTCATTTCATTGCTCAGAAGTTCCATGCTGAAATAAACACACTGTATGTCCTTGCAGTTCTTTATGCTCTGGAAAGCAACGGTTACCCTGTGCATGACCTCTCCGGGCACCTTTATTCCGTCAAGGTGAGCTGCGCCTATCTTTGCACCAAAGGTAAACGTTCTCGTCCGTCCATCCGGAATCGTGTAGCTTACGACCATATCCCCGAGCATTTCTATCAGCTTTTCCGCATTCTCGCTGCGGACAACTGCAACGAAATTATCGCCGCCCAATCTCGCAAGCATCTCGTCACATTCGAGTGCAGCAATTACTTGATTTGCATACTTGACCATGACGCCGTTACCCTGATCGTATGTAAGAATGTTGTTTACGAACTTGAAATTATGAATATTGAAGAACATCGCATCATAAGTCCCGATGCTTCCGTCACCGATAAGCTTTCCGATATATTCCAGAAACCCTGTAAGATTCGGGATACCGATATTAAGATCGACCATCATATGAGATTTTATCGTTGTCACGAACTCATCTCTCGGAATAAAACTGATAAGGTCAAAAGCACATTTATGAAGTTCGCCGTTTTTATCCGTAAATTCTGCCGGATAAGAGGTTATCTCATAGACGGTATTGCCGACACTCTCGTATTTTTCATAATGCTTTCCCGTTTCGAGCGACTTTGCGCACGGACAGTTCAGGCATCTTGAATTCTTCCCGAGAATATTATAGCAATGATCCAAAGTCTTGACTTCACCGTTTTCGACAGTGATCTCTTTTCCCAAACCGGGGTCAACGATCTTGACTATGTCAAACATTGACCTGAACCGCTCGGTCATATCCTCCAGTTCTTTATAATTGTACATATTTGTACCCCCACAATACAAATTAACAAATCATAATTTCGCAAGATAAATTATAACATATTCTTCCTCAAAATTCAATATTTTGTTTAATTTTTCAGCTTTTTTATCATTTTAGACGCCTGAATTTGTCTATTTTGTAAATATATTACTTGATTCCGGTAACTACCCTATCGTTTCCACCCAGATCTTTTATAACTTTTATATCCTTGTAACCGCTTTTCTGCAGAATATCCGAAACCGCTTCGCCCTGCTCAAAACCTATCTCAAAAGCAAGCAGTCCGCCGTCTGCAAGTATCTCTTTCCACAAGCAGGATATCACACGATAGAATTTCAGTCCGTCCGTTCCGCCGTAAAGTGCCGTTTCCGGCTCATGCTTCACCTCAATTTGAAGCTCACCCATCTCCTTTTCGGTCAGATATGGCGGATTGGAAACTATGCAGTCAAGTTTTCGGTATTCGCCAAAATCATCGGGATCAGCAAAGTTGCGCAGAAGCTCTCCGTTCAGCACATCACCTTTCATTATCTTTACATCAGCCTTGTTTCTGCGTATGTTCTCCACAAGATAGGGAAATGCCTCGGACGAAAGCTCAACTGCAGTCACTTTTGACTGCGGAAGATTCGTCTGAACCGCAACAGCAATGCAGCCGCTTCCGCTGCAAAGGTCGATTATCTCCGGGTCAAGCTTTCCCTTTCGCTTAAAATGGTCAAGCACCGTTTCTACAAGGATCTCCGTATCAGGCCGTGGGATAAGCACACCCTCCCCGACCTTGAACGGCAGTCCGTAAAACTCCCATTCACCGAGCAGATATTGAAGCGGCTCTCCGTTTATTCGTCTTTCCGCCAGAGCAAAAGCCTTTTCTGCTTTTGCCTCATCGGCAGGCTTGTTTCCGTTTAACGCAAGCTGCAGGCGATTGATCTCCATTATGTCCTCAAAAATACAAAGGGTTTCAAACTCGTTATCCTCTACGCCCGAATTCTGCAGCTTTTTGCGGATATATTCATAAACTTCTGCGTTGGTCATATCGTGGGATTCCTTTCTGTGATCATAATAAGAAATATGATAGTTAATCAAAAGGGCGGATATGGAATCCGCCCCTACGGTTTATGTGTTTTTACCCATCGGTACGGGAAACCCGTCCCCTGCATATTTTAAATAAATTTTCGCAAATTCAAAAATTACGCATTACGAATTACGAATTACGCATTAAAAACTTACCACTTGTCTTCCTCGTCTTCTTTCGGCAGGCAGGGCTTAAGCGCAGCAATAGCGATCTCTATCTGCTTATCGTTCGGTTCCTTTGTTGTTATGTGCTGAAGCCAAAGTCCCGGAGCTGAAATTATCCTCGTAAACGCATTATCATATCTTCCTGCAAGCTTTATAAGCTCATAAGCCACCGAAGCCTCGGGAATGAGCAGCAAAAGCTGCATAATAAGTCTTATTCCGATGTTCTTCCAAGGCAGGAACATTCCTACGATTATGCTAAGCAATATTACGATTATAATAAAGCTTGTTCCGCAGCGTGGATGGAAACGGCGCATCGTGCGGATGTTTTCGACTGTAAGTTCCTTCTGCGCTTCATAGCAGGCAATGGTCTTATGCTCTGCACCGTGATACATAAAGGTCGTGTGCATTGACTCGGTAAGCGAAATAATATAGAAGTAACCTATCATCAGCGCAAGCTTTATAACGCCCTCTGCAATAGTTCTTCCCCAATCGGGAACACCGACGCTCAGCAGCAGCTTTGAGAAAAACATTGGCAGGAATTTAAAAAGCAGCACACAAAGCACCATCGCAAGCACAACAGAGATTATCATTATCACGTTTACAAGCTTGTCGCCGAATTTATCGATCAGCCATTTTTCAAATTTTGAGGGTTCTTCGTCCTCTTCTTCATCGGTCATCTGCTTTTCCGCAGATTTCATCGTGCAGCGAATGCCTTCGATCATCGTTTCGGCAAAGTTAAAGCAGCCTCGGATAAAAGGTGCCTTTTTATACCACGGCGCCTGCTTTCCATTCTTTATCTCCCATGTTTCAACATCGATCGAGCCGTCGGGAAGTCTGCAGGCCATTGCCGCAACTCCGATCCCTCGCATCATAATGCCCTCAATGAGAGCCTGTCCGCCTATTTTTGACTTAAATTTTTCTTCTGTGTTTTTCTTGCTCATTTTTGGTTTCCTTTCGAGGAGTTTTATGCCTGTTTTATCGGAAGAATGATGCGGACAGTTGTTCCCTGTCCCTCTTCACTCAAAATATCCAGCCGTCCTCCGTGCATAGTTACAATTTCATCTGCAACAGCAAGTCCGATGCCGGAGCCGCGGCGTGTATAATTTGCTTTGTAGAATTTTGTCTTGACCTTTGCAAGATCTTCCTTGCTTATTCCGCAGCCGGTGTCGGAAACGTCCACAACTATATGCGAAGCGTCCGCCATTTCCGCCTGAACGGAAACAAATCCGCCCTTGTCGGAATACTTTATTGCATTGTCGATGACGTTTATGAAAACTTGTCGTATCCTGTTTTTGTCACCCGTTATGAACGGCAGCATATCCGGCTCGTCATATTTAAGGGTGATGCCTGCTTTTTTAGCACTTTCTCCATAGATAAGGACTGCGTCCCCAAGCTCGGCAAGAACATCCATAGTTTCCTTTTGAAGCGTAAATTTGCCGTTCTGCATACGGGAAAAGTCAAGCAGTTCCTCAACCATTCGTGTAAGGCGTTCCGTTTCAAGGTCAATGACTCTCATGCCCTTTGCAACGGTGGCGCTGTCCTCGGGCATACTTGCTATCGTTTCCGACCAGCCCTTTATTGCAGTCAGCGGCGTTCTCAGTTCATGCGAAACACTTGAAATAAACTCGTTTTTGAGCTTTTCGGAGTTTGCAAGTTCCTTTGCCATGTGGTTTATCGTATCGCAAAGATCGCCTATCTCGTCATCGTTTTTCTTGCGTATGCGCACGGAAAAGTCGCCCTTTGCATAACGTCTTGCGGTCGCACTTATCTGGCGAACGGGAATAACGATAGACTTAACGAAATACATTCCCGAGAAGAATGTCAATATCAGCACCGCTGCGCAGATCGCTGTAACCGCAAGGAAAAGCCACATCAGCTGCATATCAACTTTTGTCATTGATGAAGCAACACGAACTGCGGTATATCCTGCGTCATTTTCGGGCAGAAGTATGCTTAACGCCATTATCTTTTCACCGCTGCCTGTCCTGCCGACAAAATATCCTGTTTCTCCGGACGCAACAGCGTCATTGTAGTCCTTCATCGGGTCTTCGACCGTAGGTACAAATCCCGATGATGTCAGCACGACATTCCCTTTTTTGCCGATTATCATCAGCTCGGTGCGTTCTCTGTCCGCCCAGTTCTCAACTACCGAGCGAGTTTCCGCAGTAAAGCTTGTCGAAGGATCGTTATAAGAATTCCGCAGAATAGTCGAAACCATATTCATTCTTGACGAAAGATACTGCCTTGACGAGTTATAGTAAAAGCTGCGAAGAAATATCGTGCTTGCAAGAACGACCGTCAGCAGTACGATAGAAATGATACCGATGTTGTTGACTATCCAGCGGCGTGTGATATTGCTGTTTCGCCTTGCGCTTTTCTTGTTTTCCAAAGAGGTTTCCTCCCGATCATTTCGGCTTATGACCAATTAAAAGCATCGGAATTTTGTCTGCACTTTTATTGGTTATTGGTATTAGATTCTCCTGCTGTCCACTTGTAGCCGAAACCCCATATAGTTGATATGTACTTCGGGTTGGACGGTTCGTCTTCTATCTTCATTCGTATTCTTCTTATGTTAACATCAACGATCTTGTCATCGCCGAAGTAATTATCTCCCCAAATATGCTTGAGAATACTCGAACGGTCAAGTGCGGTCTTCTGATTGTTGAGGAAATATTCAAGTATCTGATATTCGACCTGCGTAAGCTCAATAGGAACGCCGTTTTTGGAAACCATTCTGCTTTTAAGATTAAGCTCAAACGGACCTGATACGATAACGGAAGCGTCCTCTTCTTCTCTGACCATTGACATACTTACACGGCGGTAGATAGCGTCTATTCTCGCAGTAAGCTCGGACGGAGAGAACGGCTTTGTCATATAATCGTCTGCACCGAGCATAAGTCCGCTCACCTTGTCCATCTCCTGCGTTTTTGCGGAAAGCATTATAATGCCAAGAGTGCTGCTCTTTTTTCGCAGAGCCTTGCAGACCTGAAAACCGTCTATTCCGGGCATCATGATATCGAGAAGCGCAATGTCAAAATTTCCGTTTTCCTCGTCAAAAACACGCAGCGCATCCTCGCCGCAGTTCACATCAACAACATCGTACCCTGCACGGTTAAGATTTATAACAACAAAGTCACGAATAACGTCTTCGTCTTCGCACACAAGAATTCGTTTCATATTATTTTCCTCCCTGAATTAAGCCATAATGTAGAAATTATTCACAATTTCAGCGGTTGTAAGTATAAGCGGCTCATCCGAATTTTCGGGCAGCTTATAGAAATAGTTCATATTGTCCCTGCTTTTGAGCCAGACATAGCCGTTTTCTATCTTCTCGTCATGATATTCCGATGTAACAGCGGAAATACGCATAAGCTCGGTATCAGAATTCAACAGATCCGCCAGATATTTGTAAAACACGATATCGCCGTTATGTTCATCTCTTTTAACGGTCACAAGTCCGTCCCAGCGCCCCGGCAAAATAAAGCAGAAACCTTTTTCGATGTCATAATAGCTGGCGTATTTTTTGGTTATCGTAAAGTTTGAATATTCATTCCAGTTCGTGACTAAAAAACTGTCACGGCTGTCCTGATTATATCCCGGAAAATAGGAGTGAGTCGGTATCTCGGTTATCCCGTCAAGGTCGATATCAGCTGAAAGATAACCCTTGCTGCGTATCGTATCACGGATTATCTGCCGCTCGTCAAGGTAAAGCGGATTTCGCAGCGTTCCGCCGACCTGATAGATTATCTCGGTCAAAAGCTGACCGCCCGAAAGCTCGTCAATAAAGACCGCAGGCGTGTTTTCTCCGACATTTCCGAGCACAACGCTGACAAACTCGGAAGATTTATCGTTCAGACTGACCGTATCATTTTTGATGACCGTTGTTCCTGTATCTGTAACAACGGAAAATTCCGCCCTTCTGCCGATATTTTCGTTGTTTGAACGGATAACGCAAAGAGCGTCCCGACCGTCATTGTTAAGGTCGTAAAGGAAGAACGATGAATAATTGTCGGAATAGGTTTCGCTTATCTTACCATAGTCAAAGCTGTAAACCTTGAGTATTTTATCCGCTCCCGATTCACCGTAGCCTATCATAATGCTTGTCCTGTCAGCCAAACCTATCGGAGATATCATCACACGATCGATGCTCGTTCCGCTCCCGGGAAAGTCGCATACCGACATCCAGTTTCCGTCATCGTCCGTATCGAGGATATTTATCCGGACTTCATCTCTGATGCTGTAAAACACGATCGCTTCATCATCGCCGCTGCCGTCAATATCTTGAATTATAAATGCCGAACGGTACACTCCCGAACGTGGATACTGCAAGGTAATATCTTCTCCGATGCTCTCTGTCAGTGCAGAATATATATCATTCTGTTCTTCATAAAGAATAGGGGGAGAAAGGAGATTTTCCACCGAGCCGCTCAAAGTGCAGCCTGACAGCATGACCGAAGCAGCGGTCAGAAGCGCAGGAACGACACTTTTTTTCGTCATAACGGATTCTCCTTTCGTTTGTTAATGCAAAAAAAGGGGCGTTCAAAGCTGCCCCCGGCAGCTTGTAAACACCCCGTAAATAGTTATCAGTCGTCGATAGTTTCCATCTTGGAATTGCCATCGGTCTGAAGTCCTGTCCAGCGGCGCTTGCCCGTAAGATTGAGCTTAGGCATTACTCTGTAAACGTAGGTGCTCCAGAATACAGCAACGATCGTAGCTGTAACAAATATGATTCCGACATCGGTCGCATCGGGAGTAAGCATACCCTCTCTTACCGTGTAATCGGTGAGGAAGAACATTGCATATCTCGGAAGAGTAGAAACTGCAGCAGTGATCGATGCAGCATAGCCGAAAAGGATCATATAGTATCTTGTTCTCTTATGTTCAAAACCGCAGAAGAATCTTACGACATTGAGGAAGAACAGCGCCGAGAAAACGTTTGTCATAAGGATATAGCATTTCTCGGAGTATGGGCCGATGACCTGATATGTTGTGATAAGTTCAAAGGTCTTGAAAAGCTTCCATACAGGGAAGAATGTGATAAACACACACTGTCCCTTTGTGATGCCCTCACCCTTGAAGATATTGATGCCTGTTGAAATAAAGGTGAAGCAAAGGATCATCATGAACGAATAATCTATCCATTGCATAGCTGTTATACCGGTGAATGCTCCGACAGGATTATCTTCGGTCGAAATGCTTTTGTTGTAGCTTATCTGAGCAATGAGCGGTGCAAGTGTTTCGTATAAAAGAAGACCTGCCATAACAAACATTGACGCCGCAGCCTTCGGAGATACCTTTTTGTTAAGGCGCTCTGCTCTCAGACGCATCGGATTGATGAGGATACAAGATTTGATGACCTTATCTCTTGACTCACCGAATATCATAACAACCGTAAGAAGTATGAATCCGATAATGATAACAACAAGCGGAAGATTAATACCGGGATTGATATATGTTCCCTTCGCAAAGTTCATATTGTCCTTAAGCTGAAAAATTCTGAATATAACAGCAAGTACAAGCGTTACCACATAGATCACGATCGAGAACTTTTTGTCAAGGAAAACCTTTTTCTTTTTGTACGGAGTAACCTGTTTTTCGCTCATGTCAACTTCTCCTTTTTGATAAATAAATATTCACCTTTGAATATGGTTATTCGCTTTTATCTGGTTTCAATAGCTTTGTAAGCACGTCTTTTTGCAATAGGTTTGTAAGCAGGACGGATTATTCTGTTGCCTGTGGTAAGCTCTTCGATCCTGTGTGCTGCCCAGCCTGCGATTCTTGCTACTGCAAACATCGGCGTGTTAAGCTCTACCGGTATCTTGAGCATACGGTAAACAAGTCCGGAATAAAGGTCAACGTTTGCACACATTGCCTTGGTGCTGCCTTTTATGTCAGCAAAAACCTGCGGAGTAAGGCGCTCAACAGCGTCAAGGAGCATGAACTCCTTTTCAAAATCCGTTCCCTTTGCAAGCTTCATTGCATTCTGCTTAAGAAGCACTGCTCTCGGGTCGGATATTGTGTAGACCGCATGGCCCATACCGTAGATAAGACCTGTACCGTCGCCGGCTTCCTTGCGTATTGTTTTCGCAAGATAGTCCTTGACTTCGTCATCGCTGTCCCAATGGGCTATGTTGCTCTTGAAATCTTCAAGCTGTGCAATGACCTTCGCATTTGCACCGCCGTGACGATGACCTTTAAGCGAGCCGATCGCACCCGAATAAGCTGAGTAAGCGTCGGTTCCCGAAGATGTGAGTGTTCTGCAGGTAAATGTGGAGTTGTTTCCGCCGCCGTGTTCAGCGTGGATAACAAGCATAAGGTCGAGCAGCTTTGCCTCCTCCTCGGAGTAAACTCTATCGGAACGGAGAGTTGAAAGTATGCTCTGTGCAGTACATTCATCAGGATTAAGCGGATGCATATAAAGGCTGTCGTGGTCATAAACACGGCGCTTTATCTGATAAGCGTCAACCATTGCGGAAGGAAGCTTTGCAATAACCGAAATCGCACGGTTAAGCTCAGCCGCAAGCGACTGATCCTCGGGGTCAACATCGTATGAATAAAGTGCCAGCACCGAACGTGCCATTTTGTTCATTATATTCTTTGACGGAGCTTTAAAGATCATATCCTCTGAAAATCCCGGAGGAAGCTCACGGTACTCGGACAGAAGCGCTTTGAAGCCATCAAGCTGCTGCTGTGTGGGAAGCTCGCCAAAAAGAAGCAGATAAACCGTTTCCTCAAAACCGTAGCGGTTTCCTTCCTGAATCCCGGCAATAATATCATTGATACTGTATCCACGGTAAATAAGCTCACCCTCTGCAGGAACTTTTTCACCCTCGGACACAACGTAACCGTGAACGTTACAGATATTTGTTATACCTGCGACAACACCTGTACCGTCGCTGTTGCGCAAGCCGCGCTTTACCTGATATTTTTCATAAAGTTCCGGTGCGATGTTGTTATGTTTAAGAAATTCGCCGCATAAACTGTTTATAGCAGCGCTGCCGTATTCGTTATTTTTACCTATCATAGTGAACTGCTCTTTCCCTAAAGAAGAGCAACCCCCTTTCTTCAAATGCTTTTTGTACAACGGCAATAGCCGCATATATTTCAAAGCATAGCGCACATATACCGGTTTACGCCATTGTAAACGTTAAGTGCATCATTGCACAGCGATAAATGAGCGTACACCTTAATAATATGTACTCTTTTATTTTACAATAGCTTTCACCTCTTGTCAAGCAGTTTTTCAAAAAACAGGTTACGAAAAAAAGCTTGTTTGACGGGCTTTTTTGTCATATTTGTAACAATTACACCGGAAAGGATCTGTTCAAATGAAGGATATGTTTAAAATTGCCATGCTGTTTGCAGCATTTGTGTTTGTCATACCGATGATAGGCTTCATCGGTAGAGATACAGACGAAACCGTGTCTGCCGAAGAAATGGCAGCAACATCTGAAACCGCTGCAGCAGAAGCCGGCACTATTACCCCCACGGAAGAACCTGCCGCTACGGATATTTTTCCTGTTCTTGACATCACAAGCGGACAAGTTATGGAACTGCCTATGCGTGATTATCTCACCGGCGCAGTCATGGCTGAAATGCCTGCCGCCTATGAAGAAGAAGCTCTCAAAGCACAGGCTGTCGCCGCCTATACATACGCCCTGCGCAGGATACGGCTTGAATCCGAGAATCCCGATCCCGAGCTTATGGGCGCATATATCTCAAACGACAGCAGCAAGTTTCAGGCTTACTTCACTCCCGCGCAAGGCAAGGCTTTCTACGGCGATGCATACGATGAATACCGCAAAAAAATCGAGGCAGCTGTTGACGCTGTTTATCCCGAAGCATTATATTACGAAAATGAACCGATAGCTGCCGCATTCCATTCCGTTTCCTGCGGAAAAACCGAAAATTCCGCCGATGTATGGGACGTATCGTTCCCTTATCTTGTTTCGGTCGAAAGCGAATGGGACTGTGACGCACCGACCTTTTACAGCGAAGCTGAATTCTCGCCTGACAAGATATGCGCCGCTTTTCCCGACTCCGAATTTGACGGCGAAAAAAGCAGTTGGATAAGCGTTGATACTCTCACAGACGGCGGATATGTAAAAAGAGCCTCTGTCGGAAGTGAAACTTATAGTGGGCAGGAAATACGCACCGTCCTCGGACTTAAATCGGCTGCATTTACGGTTTTATATAACGAAAAAGACGAGAAATTCGTTTTTTCCGTCAAGGGCAGCGGTCACGGAGTTGGAATGAGCCAATACGGAGCAAACTGCCTTGCCAAGGAAAACAAGACCTACCGTGAGATACTAAGCCACTATTATCCCGAAACTCAGCTTATTGGGCAGGACAATTCTTCTGATTGACATTAATCTATATCGCAAAAGCCGCTTTTGATCAACTTCATCAAAAGCGGCTTTAATGTTCATTTATTTAATGCTTTAGATCATGCTCTGGCATCGAAAACAGCACCGATATCGCCGGCAAATGCTTTTGCAGAGTCATTCATCATTTCGATAGTTCCCATTGCAAGCTGGGAGCTTACGTCCATGCTCTTTTTAAGGATGCTCACGCCTGCCTGCTGCTGAAACTGTGACTGTGACATTGCCATTGCTGTTGAAGCAATAGATGTACTCATATCCATAAGATCCGCCTCCTTTTATGTATAAATCTTATTTCATGTTCTTGATCTCGTCAAGAAGTGCATCAAACTTTTCAATATCCTTGAAGCAGTTCGCAACAACTTCTTCTGTATTGGCAATATTCTCAACGATGGTTTTCGAACGGCTGTCAATGCTTGTCATTGCATTCTGGATACTGTCGGCAGAGGCCTTGCTTGTTTCAGCCAAACTTCTTACCTCCTGAGCAATAACGCCGAAACCCTTTCCTGCTTCTTTAGCTCTTGAAGCTTCGATCGAAGCGTTAAAGCCGAGTATCTTTGTGTTAAGCGCAATATCTTGTATCTGCTTCAAAGTGTCTGTAGTCCTGGAGATCTCTAACGATGTTTCCTGAGCCGCAACATCGAGATTTGCGTAAGCGTCTTTAAGCATATTAAGCGACTTTTCGGTATGTCTGATAAGTGTGCTTGCATCTTCGACTTTTTTATAAAGCGCCTGATTAAGGCTTGTAAGACCGGAATTGTTCTGCTTTGAAATATAAGCATCGTAAGCGGACTGCGAAAGAAGTCCTGCGATAATGAACAGAAAATCGGCAGCAGCTTCGACCTGCTTTCTGTCAACTATTTTTACCTTGCGCAGAGCTGTGATATATTTATCCTCGTCGATGCTGAGTTCACGGGCAATAGCACGGAACTTTTCCTCATCGGGTTCTTCTGTGAGTACCTGACCGCCGATAAACGAACCTATCATTTCTCCACCGAGCATAATAGGCGCAGCAAAGTCAACAAGACCTGCATGACAGGAATAAGCAACGGACTTTCGTGAAAGGAGTGCGTCCTCGCCGCCTTTTTTATCGCATTGACCGCATCTGCGGCAGCCCTCACGGCTCTTTCGTGTAAGATCCATGCAAAAATCGGTAAAGTTGCTTCCCTTTGTAACCGCATTTCCGTCAGCGTCTGTCGTAAGCGCAGCCATGCCTGTAAGTTTTGCAAATCCGTCCTGAATGGACTGAAGAGTGCCAACGCTTATCAAATCTGTAAGAGCAATTGCCAATTTAATCCCCTCCGGCAAAGGAATGCACCACACGAGCCGGCATTCCCTTATAGTTATAGTTATTATACATATAATACACCTTTTTCATCTTTATGTCAAGCATCAATTAGCCTTTTTTCAACAATATGTGAAAACTACACAAATTTTGAAGAAAAAAAGAACGCTTTGACGAACTATGAAGGAATATTATTAATAAAAAAGCGAATTGTAAAAAATAATTGAAATGCAGCAAATCTGTTGAAAACAACGAATTTTTGAGCTATAATGTAAAGAGTATTCAGGAAATGCTGCCCAAAACAATTTTATAAACGATAAGTTTTTATCAGCTTTTCCTATTCATACGGAGGCCTTTGATGTACTACTGCTGCGGAATTACAGACGTCGGAACGGTGAGAGATCACAATGAAGACGCCTATCTTATCAACAAAATAGTTATGGACTCTGCAATGCTTGAAAGCGAACTGCACACGCCCTTTGTAACCGCTGTCGCAGACGGAGTGGGCGGCGAATCAGGCGGAGAGATCGCATCACGCCTTGCACTCAATCTTCTCTGTGCGTTAAAACCCTCGGAAAACACGGATTATGAAAAAAAGATACTTGATATCCACTATGCTTTGAGAAAAAACGGTGTCGAAAACAACAATATCAATATGCAGACAACGCTCTGTGCGCTTGCAGTCGATAAAAGCGGTGCAGCTTCTATTATAAATGTCGGGGATTCAAAGCTTTTCCGTTACAGAGGCGGCAGCATAAAGCAGCTTTCCCGTGACCAGTCGCTCGTACAGATGCTCTATGAGCAGGGCGAGATAACCGCCGATGAAAAGCGTACCCATAAGCACCGCAATGTTATTTTTCCCGTGCTCGGAAATGTAGTAGAAGACCCGAAAGTCGATGTAACGCCTATCGAGGGCGGAATACAGTCGGGCGACCTTATCCTTATATGCAGCGATGGGCTTGCCGATTATATCACCAAAGGTGATTTTGAAGAAACACTTGCACAGCCGATAAAGCTCCCGAAGCGCCTTAAAGCTCTTGTCGAGCTTGCCAAAAACGGCGGAAGCACAGACAATATAACCGTCATAGGAATATCGGCAATGTGACTAATGCGTAATGCGTAATTATTTGCAAAGCTAACATTTGTCGTTAAAACCGCAAAGCGGAGCAAAAGTTTCGTCCACCTTTTCAAAGGTGGCAGGGGTCAAGGGGGCAGCGCCACCTTGTCGCTCTCGCAAGAGCGAAACTCCCCAAACTATCGTATACAGCACAGCAGCGATAAGCCGAAAATCAAACAGCTATAAAAAGCGCAATTCAATCAAAAAGGGAAAACGGGAATGAGAAATCAAGCTGTTGAACCTATAAAATTGAATTGCGCTTAATTCTGTTTTCCTAAAGTAAACTCTCCTCGCAACGCAAACACACAAACGAAATGCGTGTGTTTGCGTTGCGACTTCGTATTTAAAGCTATGCACAGGAAACTTCAATTGTCGTTCCTCTGTGCATAGCCGTACAAATTACGTCTAAAGGCAAATATACTCACTTCGTTCGCATATTTGCCTTTAGAGGAAGATTTACTTTGTTAGGTTAGAATGAAGCGCAATCCACAAATCGGTTTAGCAAGTTTTTGTCAGACAAAACTTGTTCTCTTTTCCGATTTTTAATGTGAATTGCGCTTTTGTAAACCTTAGTTTTTCGTTTTAATGTGGCTGTCACTTTCTCTATGGTTTAGGGAATTTCGCTCTCTGCGGAGAGCGACCAAGGGCTTTGCCCTCTGGACACCCACCACCTTTGAAAAGGTGGACGAAACTTTTCACCCGCTTTGCGGTTTTAACTACAATTGTTGGCGCTGCGATAATTACACATTCCGCATTAAGTGACCTACGCATTTGTAAATAAGCATGATCACAACCGCTATAACGTATTTTCCACATAAAAACAACGCCAATGAAACAACACACACCGCCGTTTCTGCTATAAGCAGGCGGCGTTTTTCTTTTATCCCGTCAAAAA
>JBJEQL010000117.1:0-17590 GCA_051881735.1 Oscillospiraceae bacterium | reverse complement strand
GAATTATTCTATCTGTCGGCTTTGTCTATAGAACGATTAAAGATTAGTATAAAAAGTGCAGAAAAAATGGTGCAAATGATATCTTGTTCCTTGTTTTGTACACTTTTTATTTGAGATGAAAAACGTTATCCCTTTATGACAAGTGGGAACGTAATAATAAAGGATATGATCGAATTTGAAAAAAAGCAGATTCAAGTTAAGCGGCAAGAACTGGGCGGTATTATTGATTATTGTTTTTATTCTTGCTGCTATTGTAATCATGAATACCGTTATAGTAAGCAGTGCGGAAAAAGAAAAGGTAGAAGCCGAGGGGCAGATGCGCTTGAGCAGTATTGCCGGGGAAGCGGACAACAGCCTTTGCCGTGCGGAATATCTTCTTGACAGCGTTGCTATGCAGGTCGAACAGATAATTTCTTCCGAAGGCAATGTTCAGGAGAAACTGAATGAGTTTTTCTGCGCGGAAAAGGTTGCAGATATATGTGGTCGGTCAGACGGAAGCTGTTTCAGCGTTTATGCGGCATATAACGGCAGACTTTATATAAACGATTTTGTCCCCGATGACAATTTTGTGATTGAAGAGCGTTCGTGGTATGTGGGTGCCAAAAAGCGCATGGGTTCCATTAATGTTACCGAGCCGTATATCGACGCAAGCACAGAGCAGATGTGCTATACCATTTCCAAGCTGCTGTCTGACGACTCGACAGTTGTTGCTCTCGACTTCAATATGAGTGAGATACAGCATTTTATTGAGAAAATGGATTCCAATGGTTTGGGAACAAGCTTTATCGTGGATTCCGATGGTATGATCTTAGGACATTCTCAGGCAGAGTATGTGGGCAGAGATTACAAAGAACTGGATTTCTGTTATGAGCTTATAAATAAAGTTTATAAGCTTTATGGTGATTCCTTTGATTACAGCTATGACGGTGTAAAATATAATATTTTTTCCGATAAGACTAATTATGACTGGTATCTTGTGGTTTGTGTAAAGCAAGGCAATAATTCCGTTTTAAGCGGCAGCACATTATTGAATTTTCTGTTAGTGCTTATCTTGGCTCTTACGGTCATAACACTCTTTGTTTACAGCAGCTGCAGAAGTGCAAAGTTAGAACACGATCTGAACGAAAAGAATGAATATATGAAAAAAATGACCCTTGAATTGAAGCGTCCTCTTTCAAGGATCATGAATCGTGCGGATTTTCTTGAAAACTCAGGTGAAACCAACAGCGCCGACGGAGTGGAAATAAGTGAATCTGCAAAAGAGCTGAAACATATTATAGACGAGTGTGATGCAGCGGCTGATTATGCAGGCAATTTAAAAGCTGAAGAAAGCGACAAGAAAAAAGGCACTTCGACTAAAAAGAAGCGTGTGCTGAGAATCACGCTTATAACCGTTCTTGTAAACATCGTGCTTGCAGGAACAGCCATATTTACGATTCTTTTTAATCTTGTTAACGGCACACAGTTTTGCAATGTCAAAATGGAAAAAGAAGCAAACAACTACCTTAACCAGGTCAAGGAGTGGGCGCTTACCAATAAAATGGTGCTTAATGTAATATCCGACAGTATCGCTGCACAGCAGGGGTTTGCGGATGATTATGATTCGGCTGTTGAATATCTTGACAGCATTGTTTCAAAATATGATGATATTTCCGTTGCATATGTTTGTAATCCCGAATGGGAGCATACGGTAATTATGAACAACCGTTGGGAGCCTGATGAAGACTGGCACGTTGAAGAGCGCCAATGGTATGTTGATACTCTTGTTTCCAAGGAAAATTTCAGCGTATCGGCACCGTACCTTGACGAACAGACAGGACTTTACTGCATAACGTTAAGCAAGATCGTTTACGATGAAAAGGGCAATTTTATAGGCGTTCTCGGAATTGACTATTACCTTGACAAGCTTATCGCAATTCTTGGTGAAAGTTATACCGACACGGGATATGCCTTTATTACGGACGTTGACGGCAATATAATCAATCACCCGAATGAAGAATATCAGATGAAAGCCGATAGTTACGTAAAAGCTGCGGATCTTTGTTACAGAGATGCACTCCAAAATATTAACAATTCACAGAGCACTTTCTTTGACTATGACGGTCAGCAGAAAGTATGTTATGCGATGAGCGAGGAGATATCGGGTTTCGATGTATTTGCTGTAAGAAACTTTTGGGATGTTTTTGACGATGCGATGTATTCTTTCATGATCTATTTAGGATTGTTTTTAATATGTATAATTGTTGTAAATGTTATAATGCTCAGCCTTACGGCATGGCAGTCAAAAGTCAACAAGGAGCTTGAGATCGCTGCTGAAAATGCGATCAGCGCAGGAAAAGCCAAGAATGATTTTCTTGCAAACATGAGTCATGAGATAAGGACGCCTATCAATGCTGTTCTCGGTATGAACGAAATGATAATGCGTGAGTCAAGCGAAAAGAACATTGTAGATTATGCCGTTAATATTCAGAGCGCAGGCAGAACGCTTCTTTCTGTTATCAATGATATCCTTGACTTTTCAAAGATCGAGTCCGGCAAAATGGAGATCGTACCGGTCGAATACGATGTAAGCTCGCTTGTCAATGATATTGTTAACATGATCAAGATAAGAGCGGAAAAGAAGCAGCTTAAGTTTATTCCCGAAATTGATGAGAATATCCCATCAAAGCTTTATGGTGACGATGTGCGCCTCAGACAGGTAATTACAAATATTCTTACAAATGCGGTAAAATATACCCCTGAGGGTTATGTCCGCTTGAGAATGAATGTAGTTAGTATCGAAAAAGGCGTACTGAAGCTTGCGGTAAGCGTTACCGATACGGGAATAGGTATCAAGGAAGAGGATATTGATAAACTCTTTACTTCGTTCCAGCGTCTTGACCAGGAGAAGAACCGCAGCATTGAAGGAACAGGTCTGGGAATAACAATAGTTCAGCGCCTGCTTGAATTGATGGGCAGCAAGCTCAATGTATCAAGCGTTTACGGTTCGGGTTCGACATTCTCTTTTGAGGTCGAGCAGCGTGTTATAAGCTCCGAACCGATAGGTGATTTTGAAAAGCGGTTCAAGGTGGAAACACAGCAGACACCTGATGCAGTTATTCGTACCGCTCCGAATGCAAAGGTTCTTGTTGTTGACGACAATGCGACCAATCTGCTTGTTGCGAAGAGCTTGCTTAAACGTACAAATGTGCAGCTTGACACAGCACCAAGCGGTGCAAAATGTATTGAATTGTTGAGAAACAACTGCTATAACATTGTTTTCCTCGATCACATGATGCCTGAACTTGATGGAATTGAAACGCTCAAAATAATCAAGGAAGACGGACTTGCAGTGAATACCTGCTTTATAGCACTTACGGCTAATGCTATTCACGGTGCAAGACAAGCTTATCTTGATGCAGGTTTTGACGATTATCTTTCCAAGCCTTTCACCGGCGCAGATATTGAAAAGTGCCTTTTCGGACATCTTCCGCCGAACTTATGTGAATATGTACATACAGAAGAAGAGAAATCTGCCGAAGAGCCGCAGAAACACGAAGAAACTGTGGGAAAAGAGCTTTTCAGTCCCGAAGATGGAGCAAAGTATACCGGCGGTGACATTGATGCATATAACGAGATACTTGCGCTGTATGTACGCAAGCAGCCGGAGCTTTCGGGGCGCATAGAAAAGCTGTTCAGCGAAAAAGACTGGAAAAACTACGTTATTGAAGTACACGCATTGAAGAGTTCCTCACTCACCATAGGTTCAAAGCAGCTTTCCGAGCTTGCAAAGGAGCTTGAACTTTCAGGAAAAGCCGAAAATTACGGCGTTATTGAAGAGAAAAACGAAGAACTTCTCGCCCTGTACAAAAAGGTCGCAGCGCTTGGAAAAGAATACCTCGGAGAAAGCTTCACGGAAGAAGAGAAAACAGAACCCGAGAGTGTTCAGCTTAACGAAATTTCAGCCGAGAAAGCGAAGGAATACTTTGAAGCAATTGAAAAAGCCGGTCTTGCCTTTGATGCAGATGAAGCGGAAAGGCTGTGCGGAGAGATTTCGGACTGTTCGGTCGGCGGTAAGCCGTTAAAGCCTGTGCTTGACAAGATTTTGGCGTTAGCAGAGGATTTTGAATACGAAGCCGCAGCCGATGAGGCGAAAAAGTTTGCGGAAACGCTTTAAACCAAAACAGCACCCGTTCGGGAGGAGAACGGGTGCTGTTTCGGTTTAATTTAATGAAGAGGTTGTCATGGTTGGAAATTATCTGATCTGGAGCCGTTTTGTAACAGGTACATTGGGCGCTTTTTTCGGCAGGTCAAGGATAAGTATGCCGTTTTTATATTCTGCGTCGATCCTGTCAGTATCGACAGAGCTTACGTCAAAGCTTCTCTGATATGAGCCGTAGGTGCGTTCACGTCGGATATACTTGCCGTCATCGTCCTTTTTCTCGCTCACATTGCTGTGTTCGGCTGTGATAACAAGGTTGTCGCCGTCAAGGTCAAGCTTGATATCGTTCTTGTCAAAACCCGGAAGTTCTGCTTCCAGAACGAACTTATCGCCCTCGTCTTTTATATCAGTTCTGCAGCTTGAAAGCGATGTTCCGGTGAAGAAGTTGTCCTCAAAATCATGGAATGCGTTGAATAGATCATAAGTTTTCTTTTCAAAAGGTGTAATACCATACATATAAATTCCTCCTTAAAGCATCGTGTTGGTTGAATTGTTTTTGATTTGGTAAGGAACGGTAAGCTTTCGTTATCCGACCGCCTGCCGTTTACATTCTTTCCATTGGTATCATTTCCTTTCTTTCATTGTCTATATGATACTGCCCTTATGTGTTCAAATTATGATAGAATTGTTAATGTTGATAGAAAATTAGCACTCTATATCATAGAGTGCTAATCAAGAAGCAAAACAATCTGATGGTGAAATGTCCGAAATAATGTATTTCTGTCGAAAGCCTTGCAATATAATATAAAAAATGATACAATGAACGGTATCAAAGTATGTGTTGTCCATACTTAAAGGAGAAATAAATGGAACTTATAGAACGCATTGATTTTTTGATACTTGATTTTATTCATGAAAATCTGTCTTGCAAAGCGTTGGATATTATTATGCCGATAGTATCGCAGCTTGGCAATAGGGGATTTATATGGATAGCTGCGGCGGCGATACTTTTTATGATACCGAAGTACAACAGATGCGCAGCAACTATCGTTTCGGGACTTGCGGCCGGCGCACTTGTCGGAAATCTGCTGTTAAAAAATCTGCTTGAAAGGCAGCGGCCGTGCTGGATAAATGATGAGCTGGAGATACTTATCGCAGTACCGCAGGATTATTCTTTTCCGTCGGGGCATACGCTGTCAGCGTTTGCCGCAGCAGCAGCGGCGATGCATTTCGATAAAAGGATAGGCACGGCGTTGTATGTTTTTGCTGTTCTGACCGCATTTTCGAGACTTTATCTGTATGTGCATTTCCCGACAGATGTAATCGCCGGCGCTCTTATCGGAGCAGCCGTGGGAATTGCGGTGTCAAAACTGTCCGACAGCATTGCGGAGCGTTATTCAATGCGTAATTCGTAATGCGTAATGCGTAATTATTGCAGCGCTTACATCTGTTGTTAAAACCGCGAAGCGGACAAAAGTTTACGTCCACGCTTTTTAAAGGGTGGACGTAAACTTTGCTTGGCTTCGCTTTTTCTCTACTCTTTCAGGAAGCTGCCGCTTTTCTTCTTCTCCAATATTTCCAGCATTAGGTCTACGATATGTGCTGCTGCTTCTACCGGTGGTATGCCATGGCGGCTGATGTTCGAAACTACGGTATATTCCGTTTCAAGCATATCCGGTCGTGCGTTATATGCCATATATGCAGACATACTTTCCGAGGTTAAAAGCCCCGGTCGTTCTCCGATAAGAACGCAGGTGAGTTTCGCATTCAGCAATGGGCCGATTGTTCTTGCTGTATTTACACGGCAGTAACGGACGAAAAACGGTGTTCCGACTGTTACTCCCTCGTTCTCAAGGCCAAGTGTTATTGCCGGTAGTATATCGGGGATATTCGCTTTCACGCTCGGCGCACAAAGTCCGTCGCCAACATAAATTTGGACGTCAATATCATGCTTGCAGAGTGAAGATATTTTTGACTTGGATTCATCAGAAAAAAGTCTGCCAAGGTCGGGGCGTGTTATCATTGAGTTTTTGTCGGAGCAAAGTGTCTGCACCTCGAAAAGTCCGAGTTCGTCAAGCAGTTCGGGCTTGACTTCGGAGAAAACTGCGTCTGCTGCGGCAGCCTGATCTGCACGGAATCGCAGATATGAACAGGTCGGGTATCTTGCGCCGCAATGACCGACTCCAATTCTTGCAGGGGTTTTCTGTTTAAGTGCTTTCAGTTTTTCTTCATCGCACGGATCTGAAATAAGGCAGAAATCCTGCATTTTTATCTCTGTGATATCCTGTCCGGAATAGTTGAAATTTCGTTCCATTTTTTTACCCTCCGATCAATTGAAGATAGTCGGATCGCCTGCACGGCTTGTGTAAAATCCGTTTTCGTCAATGATGCCCCATTTTCTGCACCATGCTTCAAATTCGGGCGTTGCTTTTTTGCCGAGTATCTCACGGACAGCCTTGACATCGTGGTGTCCTGTGGTCTGATACATAAGCATGATATCATCGCCGTGAGGAATAGCCATAACATAGTTTACTCCTGCCGAACCGAGCATAACAAGCAGGTTATCCATTGAGCTTTGGTCGCATATATTGTGGTTCGTGTAGCATACATCGCAGCCCATCGGCAGACCGTGCATTTTTCCGCAGAAAACATCTTCAAGTCCTGCACGGAGGATCTGTTCGCCGCCGCATAGGTACTCGGGGCCAATGAATCCAACAACTGTATTCACAAGGAACGGATGAAAATGCCGTGCGAGTCCGTAGCAGCGTGATTCCATTGTCTGCTGGTCCCATACGGAGTTTCCCTCGCAGGATGTTTCCGAGCCTTGACCTGTTTCAAAATACATATAGTTCGGACCCTCGGAGGTGGCTTTTTCCGCCATAAGTGCATTCGCTTCTTCAAGCATATCGGCAGTTACACCAAAAGCTTCCATTGACTTCTGAGAGCCTGCGATCGACTGAAAGCAAAGGTCGGCAGGCGCTCCACGTCGGATGGCTTCCATCTGTGTTGTAACGTGAGAGAGAACGCAGTTCTGCGTGGGGACTTCGTATTTCTGCATAACGTCTTTGAAAAGACGAAGTATTTCGCCGGTCGAATCAGCTGAATCGGTCGCAGGGTTAAGTCCGATAACTGCGTCGCCCATGCCGTAGGAAAGTCCCTCAAGAAGCGAAGCTGCAACGCCTTTGGGGTCATCGGTCGGGTGATTCGGCTGAAGTCTTGACGAGAGCGTTCCCTTCATGCCTATTGAGGTGTTGCAATGGGTGATGATTTCAAGCTTTTGTGAGGCGTAAACAAGGTCAAGATTGCTCATAAGCTTGGAAACAGCTGCAATGACTTCGCTTGTCATGCCACGACCTGCAGAGAGTATCATTTGACTTGTTGTGCGGCTGTCAAGTATCCATTCACGCAGTTCGGAAATGGTCAGGTTTTTTATCTTTTCATATTCGAAAAGGTCGAGGTCGTCCTCGATAATGCGTGTAACAAAGTCTGTTTCATAATCTGCGGCAGGGTGTTCACGAATCTCACGGACGGTCATATTCGCAAGCACCATTTTTGCTGCGATACGCTCGGTCGCATCAGCTGCACCCAGTCCGATAAGTGTGTCGCCGGACTTGACTTCGTTAGCCTTTCCCATTACCTCACGGAGCGTTTTAAATTCGTAGGTTTTTCCCGAAAGTCTTGCTTTGTATGACATTTTTTATCCCTTCTTTTTTATTTATCGAAAATAAGTGTTTTTACTATGACCGGCAGGACTTTTCCGCTTGCGAGCGGCTCCCCGATGCAGACAAAATCTCCACCGCCGCAGCTTATCTTGTCTATGCAGATAAAGCTTCGCTTCGTGCGCCGTTTAAGAGCCTGACCAAGTGCTTTTCCGATGTCTGCCTCGGATATGATTATCAGCGGTTTATCATTGGTAATAACTTCATTTGCGGCAGAGGTGAGCGCTTCTGCTGCGGCTTCAATATCCGCAAATGACGGACAAGCCGGCGCTGCGAATGAAACAGCTGTGTATGGATTATCAAACTGCGTCAGCGCTGATCTTACAGCTGTTTTAAGGCGTGGTATGTCGGCAGAACTGTCGAATTTGATTCGTGCGCACGGTATGTTTTTTATCGGCAGTTTGCAGCCACGGTATTCTATCGTGCTTCCGGAAACCTCCATACTGAAATTTCCTGCGCCGACAACGGTTGCACGGATAGTTTCTCCTGTATTCTGTGCGGATCTTTTCATTAACTCCGATGCAGATATCATTCTGCCAAGTACAGTTCCTATATCGCCATATAAAAACGGCTCTTTATCGTTGTAAATGCAGTCTGCAACGCCGCCGGAAAATGTTATAAGCTCAGGGTATACCCCTTTTTGCAGAGTGTGGTTTGTTGTCATTAGTTCAAGACGCTCATCGGCAGGCTGGATCCCTGCTGCTTGAGCAAGAACAGAAACCATTTCTGTACATATCTTTTCCGCTTTTTCGTATGTAAGCTTTTCGCCGACAGAAACAATATTGTCGGTAAGCTGCGCAAGCTTAGGTGAAATGTAGGTTATAACATTGTCCTTGTCAAGCTTTATAAGCCGTCCGCCTATGTCAAGACAGGCTGTGTCGAAAACCTCACCGTCTTTGAAAAGGCAGATATTTGTTGTTCCGCCGCCGATATCAAAGTTTGCGGTGAGTTTTCCGGTATCTGCGGAAAGCTTTGCGGCACCCGAACCTTTTCCTGCAAGGACTGATTCAAGGTCGGGACCTGCTGCTGCGACTACAAAATCTCCTGCCGTTTCGGAAATAAGCTGTACAGTTTCCGAAGCGTTGCGCTTGCGTGAGGTTTCGCCTGTGATGATGACTGCACCCGTTGCAATATCGCAAGGATTTAGTCCTGCCAGTTCATATTCTTCCGAAATTATGCCGCATACGTTTTTTATATCTATCTCATTTTCCGAAAGAAGCGGTGTGAAATGGATCTTTCCTGCATATATTATTTTTTTATCGGTAATTTCGATCTTCGGAACGCTGCCGAAACCGCCTGTGTTTTCGATCGTAAGTTTGCTGAAAACGACCTGAGTTGTGGATGTTCCGATGTCAATACCTGCACTTAGTATCTGTTCGCTCATTGTTGTTTGCCCTTTCAAAAATGCAAAAAGCAGCAGGATGAACACGGCACCCTTGCTGCTTGTAATACCTTATTCTATCAGATATAAACTAAGATGTCAAACTTGGCACCAATACAAGCTGTAAGATCTCTGCAATTGAAACCTCTTTGATGATCTAAAAATCTGTGTAGGGGACGGGTTTCCCGTCCCGATGTTACCAATACCATTGTTAAACGGGACGGGCGACCCGTCCCCTACAATAAAACGTATTGATCAGCGTTTACTTATAGCAAGACATAAAAATATCCTGACAAGTTCGGCGGTGCAAAGCTTGAATAGTGTCGTCACTCGCCCTTGAAAGGCATCAAGCCTGCCTGCGGGTTCGGTCCTAACTCTTCAAGCTTTCCCCTCGCCTCCTTTTGTCAGTCTATTTCTATGTTTTGCTATAGTTTAAATGTCGTAAAGCACTTTCTTAAATTGACATAAGGAATATACCTACAAATATAAGGGTTGCTCCAATGATCTTTGAAGCGGGGAAACTTTCCTTAAAACGTATCGCAGAGTATATTGCAACAAAAACTATCGATACCTCACGGACGGATGAAACATATCCTGCACCTGCAAAGTTCATTGCTTTAAGTACAAGAAAATAAGCTGCAAAGGTCAGCGCTGAAACGGCTAAAATACGGAGCTTGTTGCAGGATAGTTCGGCTTTGAGCTGCCCCTTTTTTATAATAAGCGGTGCTATAAGAATCGCCGGAATGACCGCTATCACCCAGTAGACCATCAGCGGATCGGTGTATTTTACCGACTGCTTGTCGCTCAAAGTGTATGCTGCAACCATAACGCCGTTAAGCAGTGCAAGCCGCGTTGCAGGGACGTTGATGAGTGCTTTTATAGGTGCGGTGAATTCGGAAAGCGTAAGCTTCTGCATATTTATGACATAAATTCCGCCGAAAATAAGCAGAGCGCCGATTATCATCAATGCCGTTATCGGTTCCGTTCCGAGAATAGCTGAAACTATGCATACGATCACGGGAGCTATCCCTCTTGTAAGAGGATAAACGGATGAGATCTCTCCTATTGAATAAGTCTTTGCAAGAAGAAAATAATATGCTGCCTGCATAAGTCCCGATATTGCAAGGAAAATGTAGCCTTTCGGGTCAGGTGCAGGACAGGTCAGCAGCACAGGTGCCGCTAAAACGACCGAAGCGGCAACTATCTGACACCATAGAAATGTAAGCTTGTCACGGGAACCTTTGGCAATTATGTTCCACGAAGCATGGCAGACCGCTGATGACAGCAATATCAAAAGTACCATTTTATCATCATTCCTTTCTGATTTCATTATAACGAAAAAAGGGGTTGACGCAAATTTGGCACCATGTTAGAATAAACGTGTCAAATGAATATTGGAAAAATTCCAAATCAAAGGAGCTGTTCAAAATGGCAAATGAAGTTGTAAAAAGAAATGTATTACTTAATCCCGGTCCTGCGACAACTACTGATACAGTTAAATATGCACAGGTCGTTCCCGATATCTGCCCCCGTGAAAAAGAGTTCGGAGATATCATGCGCAATATGCGCGGCGAGCTTGTAAAGATCGTGCACGGTGATCCTGAAAAGTTCACATCGGTGCTTTTCACAGGCTCGGGAACAATGAATATTGATGTTTGCGTAAACTCACTCGTTCCTGACGGAAAGAAGATACTCTTTGCTGATAACGGAGCTTACACATCAAGAGGCGTTGAGGTTGCTGCAGCATATCATATTCCGTATATCGACCTTAAATCTCCGTTTGATGAGCCTGTTGATCCTGCAAAGGTTGAGGAAGCACTCAAAGCAGATCCCGAAATTGCAGTTGTTTACACAACACATAATGAAACAGGTACAGGTGTGCTCAATCCTATCGGTAAGATCGGTGAGATCGCTCACAAGTACGGCTGCACATTTATTGTTGATACGACTTCGACTTATGCAATGATACCAATTGATATTGAGAAGGAAAACGTTGACTTTGTTATGGCTTCGGCACAGAAGGGTCTTATGGCATTCACAGGTCTTTCGTTCGTTGTCGGCAGAACAGCGCTTATCGAAAAATCTAAGGAATATACAACACGTTCCTACTACTGTAACCTTTATTTACAGTATGAATTCTTTGAAAAGACAGGCGAGATGCATTTCACTCCTCCTGTTCAGACCGTTTACGCTACTGCTCAGGCTATCAAGGAATACTGGGCAGACGGCGAGGAAAAGCGTTATCAGCGCCATGTCGACGTTTGGAACGCTATCCACGAGGGTAAGGAACGCCTTGGCTTCAAGGATATCATCAAGAAGGAATATCAGAGCAAGATGGTCGTTTCCATCAAGTACCCGAATGACCCGAACTGGGATTTCACAAAGATCCACGATTACTGCTATGAACGTGGATTCACGATCTATCCCGGCAAGGTCGCAAGCACGGACACATTCAGACTTTGTACTCTCGGACAGATCTACCCCAAGGATATCGAGGAGTTCTGGAAGGTGTTTGAAGAAGCCTGCGTAAAGACAGGAGTTTCTATTCCGGCTAAATATTAATACTAATTCCAAATCAACCGTAAGACTAAATCCTTGGATATAATAATCCAATTCTGCGTCAGGCTCCCTTGAAAGGCAGCAAGCATTCCTGCGGTCGCCTTTCTTGACTTGGATTATTCTATCTGTCGGCTTTGTCTATAGAACGATTTGGAATTAGTATAATAGTATCTTTTCAAAGCTGTACGGTTTATCTGTACAGCTTTTTTATTTTCAAGAAATGAAAGAGTTAAAACTTAAAATGCAATTATTTTAAAATAAACTTGCAAAAATTATAAAATTGTTAAGATTGTGTTTTGATAAAATATTCAGAATATATCGAAATTTATGGCGTTTATGCTACCTGACGAAAAATTGGCACCAAAACCCTAAATGAATGTTAAAATGCATAAACTTTCAAAAAATACCGAAAACAGGTTTACAGAAACTTGGCAACAAGCTATAATAATAACAGACCTAAAACAAAGGTAACATACTCATAACATAGATGATAAGAGGTGCAAGGCTATGTCAGAACTTTTAAGAGCGGAAGGTATTACAAAAAAATACGGCAGCTTTACTGCTCTTGATAATGTCAGCATGAGTGCGGACGAGGGCGAATTCGTTTGCCTTCTCGGACCGTCCGGATGCGGAAAAACAACGCTTCTGCGAATCATCGCAGGACTTGAAAATGCTACCGAGGGAAAAATTTACATCGGCGGCGAGGATGCGACAAAGCTGCACCCAAGCAAGCGCAACTTCGGTATCGTTTTTCAGTCGTATGCACTTTTCCCGAACCTTAAGGTCTGGCAGAATATAGATTTCGGACTGAAATGCAAAAAAGTTCCGAAGGCTGAACGTGACGCAAGAATTGAAGAGGTCCTCGACCTTGTAAACATCACCGATCACAAGGATAAATATCCTTCGCAGCTTTCAGGCGGTCAGCAGCAGCGTGTGGCTATCGCAAGAGCGTTGGCGCTTTCGCCGAAGTTCCTGCTTCTTGACGAACCGCTCTCTGCACTTGATGCAAAGGTAAGACAGAAGGTTCGTGTTGAGCTGAAAAATCTCCAGAACAAGCTTGGGATCACAACTATCATGGTTACGCACGATCAGGAAGAAGCGCTCACCATGGCAGATAAAATAGTTGTTATGAACAACGCCTGCATAAAGCAGATAGGTACTCCGAACGAGGTTTACGATCATCCTGATTCTCCGTTCGTTGCAGATTTCATCGGCTCGATAAATATGTTCACAACGAATTATAACGAGGATAACGATGACCCGAACAGATTCAAGATCAAGGCGATCCGTCCGGAGAATATCGAAGTTCTTCCGAATACCGCTCCCGAGGGAGTAAAGGTAAAGGTCATAAATATTGAATTTCACGGTGCTACCTACCGCCTTACGCTCCGACTTCGTGAGGATTCAGCGGTAACGCTTATGGACAACGATATAACGGTCGATGTTCCGACAAGCGTTTTTGCCGAGTATGACATAAAGCAGGGTGGTCACATCAAGGTCAAATTCAATGACAGCAGAATGATCTATTATAACACCGATAAGGAGCAGCCTGTTGCCGATCCTGCTTTGGTGTAAGGCAATACCGCACAAAGACCGCCTTACGGCTTTGCGCACGTCTTGCTTGCATCTTTTCCGTCATATTACACCCAAACTCCTTGAAATACGAAAGTATTCCTGCGTCGTTTGGATGCAATCTGACGAAAAATCTGACTTCGCGATCCGCACACAATCTTTGTGCGGAATTGCCTTAAGGAAGTGATTTAAATGTCAAGGGGCAGACTTACAGACAGAATAAGCCCGGCGGAGATACTTCAAAGAGTGATAATAATTCTTTCGGTTGTATGCTTCGTGATTTTCCTGGTAGTTCCGATCATAACGATATTTTCGGGAGTTGTTACCGACAGCAAAGGCAACTACGTCGGAATGGAAAACTTCCGCAGCTATTTTGCAAATCCGTCGCTTTTGACGGCGATACTCAACTCGATAAAAATATCGGTCATAACTACTGTAATAAGCGTGACGATAGCATATATGCTTGCTTACGCCATGAACAGAACGGCAATAAAGTGCAAGGCGGTATATAAATATATTTCAATGCTGCCGCTCTTTGTTCCGACAATGGTTCACGGACTTGCGCTTACATATCTTTTCGGCAAGAAAGGCATTATCACAAGCATGGGAATCGATTTTCCCGTTGCAGGTGAGGTCGGAATCATCATTGCGGAAGTAATTTACACTCTTCCGCAGGCGTATATGGTTCTTATGGTTGCTTTGAGCAGCACGGACTACCGCCTTTATGAAGCTGCTTCGGCTTTTGGTTCATCATCTGTCAGAAGCTTCTTCTCAATAACTCTTCCCGGTTCAAAATATGGTCTTATCAGCGCCGCAACGCTCTGCTTCACGCTCAGCTTCACCGATTTCGGTGCACCGCAGGCTATCGGTGCAAACTATCCGGTGCTTTCAACGAGCATCTATAAATACGTTGTCGGTCAGCAGAATTTCCAGATGGGTGCTGTTATCGGCGTTCTGCTTACGATACCTGCGGTAATTTCGTTCGTGATAGATCGTATCTCCGCAAAGAAAGCCGCAAACAACGAGATTTCCTCAAAGGCTGTTTCCTACAAGATAACCCCGTCAATGGGACGCGATATTTTCTATCAGATATTCTGCACGGTCATTTCGATACTTATTTTGAGCATTTTCCTTGCAGTATTTACGATTGCATTCATCAAGCGCTGGCCCTATGAAAAGGTGTTCACGCTCGAACATTTCGATTTTAGCAGCAAGCTTGTAGGAAGCGGAATTTCCACTTTCATATTCAGCATAAAAATGGCAGCAATTACGGCGATTGCAGGAACCTTCGTTGTGTTCCTTACGGCGTATATGGTTTACAAAACACGCCCGATGCCGGGTCTGCGCAAGGCGATCCATTTCTGCTCTATGCTGCCGATGGCACTCCCCGGAATGGTTGTCGGACTTGCATACATAATGTTCTTCAACAAGCCTTATTTTGATATTGACTCGCTTCAGATAAGGGTCATGAACCCATTCAACAGCCTTTATCAGACGATGTGGATAATGGTCATTGCGAATATCGTTCACATGTTCTCAACGACCTACATCACCGCTTCAACAGCGCTAAAAAAGCTTGACAAGGAGTATGAAAACGCAGCGGATTCGATGAACATTCCGTTCTATAAGATAATGGCAAAGGTTTCGATACCGATGTGCATTACAGCGGTTCTTGAAACTGCGCAGTATTTCTTCCTCAACAGCATGACAACAATTTCGGCGCTTGTTTTCCTCTATTCTCCTCAGTCAAAGCCTGCGGCACTCTCGCTCGTAAGCATGGAGGATAACGGAGATTTTGAATCAGCAGCTGCAATGTCATTGATAATCTTCGCCTGCAACGTCGGAATGAGGATCATATACGAGATCGCAAACAAAACTCTTGCAAAGAGAATGAGCCGCTGGGAAAACCCGAAACAGGCTGAAAAAACTACTAAAAAAGCGGCGTAAAAAACCATTATTTCAATATCAGATGCCTATGCATTTGAGATATATTTAAGGAGATGTTTTTATGAAAAGAAAAGCAAGACTCGCATCGATCATCGCAGCAATGGCTATGCTTTCGGTGGCAACAACAGGTTGTGTTCAGAAGATGGACACAGCAACAGATGAAACAACAACAGCTGCAGCAGCAACTGAGGGAGCAGCTGCCGAGACCGAAGGCTCTGAAAGCACCGGTACGGTAAGCGACACAATTTCGGTTTATACTGCACTTGAAGATGATATTATTGAAGCATACCTTACCTCGTTCAGAGCTAAGTACCCCGATATCAACATTGAGATCACCCGTGACTCCACAGGTACTATCATTTCAAAGCTTATTGCAGAAAAGGACGCTCCTGTATGTGACGTTCTCTGGGGAACAGCTGTAACAAGCCTTCTCGGACTTGATGAATACGGACTTATTGAACCGTATGATCCTGAGGGGATCGACAGAGTTCTCGATCAGTTCAAGGATAAGGAATCACCTTGCAGATGGGTCGGAATCGACGTTCCTGAAACTGCAATGCTTGTAAATACAGCAGAGTGTGAAAAGCTTGGTATCCCTGTTCCAACATCTTATGAAGATCTTCTTGACCCTGTATATGAAGGACATATCGCAATGTCCGATCCTACTTCTTCCGGTACAGGCCTCTTCATCATCAATGGTATCCTTCAGATGAAGGCTGAAACAAAGGGCGATTATACAAAGGGTTGGGAATATCTCGACCAGTTTGACAAGAACGTTATCGAATACACACCGTCCGGTTCTAAGCCTGCTAAGATGGTTGCTTCGGGTGAAGCTCTTATCGGTCTTTCAATGGGCTACCGCTGCGTAACTCTTGCTGCTGAAAACCCCGAATGTCAGGTTGTATTCCCGTCTGAAGGTTCCGCTTGGGACGTTGAGGCAAACTGCCTTATCCACAAGGACAACATCAAGGAAGCTGCAAAGATCTTCTGCGACTGGGCAATCTCCGATGAAGCAATGGCTTCCTATCAGAAGGAATATCCAATCATTGCAACAGGCGGTGACGGAAGCGTTCCCGATGGTTACAACCAGGATCCTGTTAAGAACCTCTCCGATGTTATCGACCTTTATGAAATGGCTGATTACAGAACAGAGTTCTTCGATGAATTCACAGCACGTTATCTTGGCTAAAAAAATTATAATTTGCGCTCTCCCTTAAAATTTTTCATTCGGTTTTCCGCTGCCGGGAATACTCGGCAGCGTGAATATCCGAAAATAAACAAAAAAATCTGATTTTTCCTGTATTCATTTGACGATCAATATTTGAAAGGTTGGATTTAAAATGAGTAAAATTGAGGCTGTTGTTTTTGACTGGGCAGGTACGACTGTCGATTTCGGATGCTTTGCACCGCTTGAGGTTTTTCTTGAGATATTCGGAAAAGCCGGAGTTGATATCACTATTGAAGAGGCTCGTAAACCAATGGGCGTACTCAAGATAGAGCATATCAGGATCCTTCTTAACGAACCGAGGATCCGTGCAGAATGGATAAAGGTTAAGGGCAAGGAACCGACCGATGATGACGTTAACGCACTCTATGCAGAGTATGTTCCTGCGCTGCTTTCTATCCTCAAAAAATACAGCGAGCCTAATCCTTATGTTCTTGACGCTGTTGCAAAACTGCGTGAAATGGGACTTAAGATCGGTTCAACAACCGGCTACACCGAAGAGATGATGGCTGTGGTTGTTCCCGAAGCAAAGAAATACGGTTATTCTCCCGATTGCTACTTCACTCCGGACGGACTCCCTGCAGGCAGACCGCTTCCATGGATGATGTACCGCAATGCGGAAAAGCTCGGAGTATATCCGATGAAGAATATCGTTAAGGTCGGTGATACGATCAGCGATATCAAGGAGGGAAAAAATGCTTCGGCATGGAGCGTCGGAGTTATCGAGGGCAGCAATGAACTCGGACTTCACCTTGACGAAATGAAGGCTCTTTCCGCAGCTGAGCTTGAAGAAAAGAGTGAAGCTGTACGCAAGAGATTCCTTGACGCAGGTGCAGATTTCGTTATTAAGAATATGTCCGAACTTCCTGCACTTGTTGAAAAGATCAACGGACTCCTTGCAGAAGGCAAAACTCCCTCATCATTATAATTATAACTAAAACGTCAAAAAGGCATCCTGCAGTTTTCTGCGGTTGCCTTGTTGTCGTACATAATACTAAGGAAACGCTGATTAATACGTTTTTGCCGTTTTTCAAAATGTCCTCAAA
>JBJEQL010000116.1:0-4039 GCA_051881735.1 Oscillospiraceae bacterium | reverse complement strand
GCGTTTTGAGAGCTGTACTCTTGTACGTTTTATCGCTTTGCAGACAAGCGACACAGCCTCGTCTTGACCAATAATTTTCTCACGAAGTTTGCTTTCAAGATTTTCGAGTTTTTTGTATTCGCTTTCAACGACCTTGCTCGCAGGAATTCCTGTCCAAAGCTCAATGACCTTGGAAAGATCTTCTTCTGTTACATAAACCTTTTCTGCAGCGGCTTCTGCTTTTTCAAGTTCTTTCTGGAGTTTAAGAATTTCTGCCTTCGCCATTGCAAGCTTTTCAAAATCAGGTTCAGCAGCTTCCTCAATCTCGACAACATTTTCTTCTTTTTTTTCAAGTGATTTTTTGATCGAATCCAGATCGCTAAGCTCTGTGCTGCGGATACTTCTGCAAGCGCAGGCTTCATCGAGAAGGTCGATTGCTTTATCGGGAAGAAAACGGTCATTTATATAGCGTTCTGAAAGAACAGCACACATTCTGAGAAGTTCATCGGTGATCTTGACCTTGTGATGATTTTCGTAATATTCTCTGATACCAAAGAGAACCTGCTCTGTTTCATTTACAGACGGTTCGTTTACAGTAACCGGCTGGAAACGTCTTTCAAGAGCGCTGTCCTTTTCAATGTATTTGCGGTATTCTTTAAATGTAGTTGCACCGATGACCTGAACTTCGCCGCGTGAAAGCGCAGGTTTAAGGATATTTGCAGCGTTCATCGAGCCTTCGTTGTCGCCGCCTGTTCCAACAAGGTTATGAATTTCATCAACGAAGAGGATAATGTTTCCTGCATTTTTTATCTCGTCAATAAGAGCTTTCATACGGCTTTCAAACTGTCCACGGAACTGAGTTCCGGCAATCAGAGATGTAAGATCAAGCAGATAAACCTTTTTATCTTTAAGATTGAATGGAACCGCTCCTTCTGCGATTTTCTGAGCGATACCTTCTGCGATCGCAGTTTTACCAACGCCAGGTTCACCGATAAGGCAAGGATTGTTTTTCTGACGGCGTGAAAGTATCTGTATTGTTCTTGCGATTTCCTTTTCACGTCCAACAATATGATCGAGCTTACCTTCTTCAGCCTTTTGGGAAAGGTTATCACAGTACGTTTCAAGTGATTTCATCTTTCTTTGACGAGGGCCTTTGCTCTTCTTTGACTCTTTTTCATCAGATGTGTTGACATTTGTATTGCTGTCATCATCATTCTGTTCGTGTTTTGAAAAAGCTTCAAAGCCTTTTGGAAGCCCGCCCATAAGGTTCTGAAGAAAGTTCGGAAAACCTGCTGTTCCGCCTTTTTTGAAGAAACCGCCGTCATCATCTTCTGTGATCCCGGTGAGTTCATCGGAAAAATCCTCAACATCCTGATCGGTCATTCCCATTTGCTCCATATATTCTTTGACCTGTGGTATTCCAAGCTGTTTTGCACATACCAGGCAAAGACCTTCGTTATGATTTTCTTCGCCTTGTATTGCTGTAATAAACACCACAGCAGTTCTTTTCTTACATCTTGAACAAAGCATTTAGTATCCTCCAAACTATTATTTAAGTAAAGCCGCAAGCAGCATAAAACTCCATGAATAAGCGTATTTGAAAAGGAATGTTCCCTCAATTACGCCGGTGTTTAATACCGAGTTTTCATTTGCTGTCAGCTTTATAAATATGCTGCAAAGCAGCGAAATTGCCATAATTGTTAAAATAGAGTAGACAAAACCGAGAATTCCTCCAAGAAAGGAATCGGGAGTTTTTATAAGCTCTATCCGTCTGATTATTCCTGCGAGCCTTGAAAGTATCGAAAAAACAATGCTGACAAGAATAAATGTTATAAAGAATATAACATTTTTAACTGTTTTCAGCATAACCGGACGAATTATTTCCGATTCAATGAGTGTTACAGCGGATGCTTTGCTGTTATTAAGCACTTCCTGTTTATCGAAACTGTTTTTTTCAAGGTATTCATCGGCGCTTTCCAATATCTCATCAGGGATAACTCCGTTAAGCGATTCGGTTATCTTACTGCAGTATTCTTTGAATATACTGTTAAGTTTACCACTAATTTCGTCATCCGTCAAGTGTTGATCATCATCGTTGATCTCTATGTCATTTGAAGAAGAAAGATCAAGCTTTTCAAGCAATTTTTCCTGAGAATACTCTTCGGAAAGCTTATCCGCTTCGGATTCAATGTATTCCATAACTGACGGCTGTACGATATGAAAATATACATATTCATAAGTGACATTGCTTACAAATCCTGCAAGCGCTGCAGCTGCAAAGAACCCTACAAGCGAAATCACCATTCGCAGGATCCCTTTTTTATACCCCGAATATGTGATCACTATTATAAGAAGAATTGAGATTATGTCAAGTAAATGTTCTGTGATAAAATCCATTGCTGTTCCTTACTTAAAATCAATTTTGTTTATTTTATCATATCCAAGCAAAAAGATGTTTGAGCCAAGTTTTCTGAAATCATCATAATCCTCAGTAAGCTCAGCTTTTGAAACTTCTTCGCCTAAGATATTGTATGCGATTATTTCACGGTTATTGTGAATATATGCTTCGGAATCATAAACCTGAAGACTGTTTACTATGAAATCTGTGTCAAAGGATGAATTTCCTCCGGTTTCGCTGTCGATCATAACAATTTCGGAGCATCGCTGTTCTGTGTTGTTAAAAACAAGCGAAGCAATTTTGTCATTTGAATCATATCCGGATAGATTTCTTGGATATTCGTATGTAGCCAGAAGATTTCCGTATGTATCATAACAAGCGCATAGGTTATCTCCGAAAACAATGATCTTGTCGTTCCCGAAAAGCCTTACCGAAATAGCAAGCGTTTCAAGATTTTCGGTCTGCCAGATAGGCATTGGATTGCCAAAATCATCATAATCGATCTTGTCGAATTTATAATAAAGTATCTTGGAAACAAGAACGCCGTCCTTTGAACCGATCGTTGTAATATAGCAGCCGTTGTTATCGCCGTTAAATGTTACATCAATAATACGTTCAATAGAACTGTAATTGAATATGTTTTTTCCGCTGTTGTCATATATCTTCATTACGGAAAGGAATTTGTCGTCTTTTGTGACAACAGCAGCTTTATCATTACTGCTGAGCTTTGCAAGAAGAATAGGGTAGTCAGTATCGATTTTATATATGCATTTATACTTGCTCATGAGGCTGAATGAATTTCCGCCGATATCATAAATAAGCGCTTTTTTAGGAGAAACAGTCAGAATCGGATTTGCAAGCGTGTGCTGCTGTGTCAGAATGTTTTTTCCGTTGGTATCATAAACAAAAAAGTGCGAGTCATCAAGTACAGCAACGCCATTATCGACCGGCTCCAGCTGGTAAGCGGCCCCGCCTTCGATCGAAATCGGAAAATTACCTCCTGCAAGCTCTGATGTGTTTTCGATAACGGGAATTTTAGTAAGTATGCCGTCAAGCTTTGGATACCATAAGCTTTTGGTGAAAACAATTGCAGCAACAACTGCAGCCAAAATAAAAATTATGATAAATTTCTTTAAAAATCTGCTGAATTTTTTCCTTTGCCGTCTTTTTTTAAGATCGGAAACATCAGTTACAGCCATTTTTATGTTCCTTTCTTTCTGTGTAAATGCTGATAAATTTAATTCTGACATCCATGATGTCATGCATATTGTAAAAATCTTAGTAGAAAACCTTGTTTAAATATAATCCATAAGGTGCTGCAGTTTTTCCTGCATAGTTCCTGTCTTTTTTCGTGAGTATCTCTTCTATGCCGTCAGGGGAGATCTTTCCTTCGTTTATGAAAATCAGCGTTCCGACCATGATCCTAACCATATTATACAGGAAACCGTCGCCTTTTACAATAAATCTCACAAAACTTTCATCTTTCTGTACATTAAAGTACTCAATTGTCCTTGTGCAGTTCTCTTTAACGTTTGCCGTTCCGCAGAATGAAGTGAAATCATGCGTTCCGACAAAGCTCTGCGCGCAGCTGTCAAGCAGCTCGGTATCAAGCTTGTATGGATAATGAAGCGCAAGGTCGGAAGTGAACGGATCCTTTGTCGG
>JBJEQL010000115.1:0-17683 GCA_051881735.1 Oscillospiraceae bacterium | reverse complement strand
AGATATTCCCGTCATTTATCGGAATGGTTTCTATCTATGTTATCCTTATGAGAATTGGCGGACTTGATACTCTCTGGGGCATGATACTCATCTACCTCGCAGGAAATATCCCTTATAACACATGGCTTGTAAAAAGCTATGTTGACTCTATCCCAAAGAGCCTTGACGAAGCTGCAAGAATTGACGGCGCAAGCAATGCTACCACATTTTTCAGGATCGTTCTCCCTCAGGCAAAGCCGATAATCACATTCCTCGGGATCACAAGCTTTACAGGCCCTTGGATGGAATTCATCTTCTCCAAGCTGATACTCCGTTCAAATGAAAATATGACCCTTGCTCTCGGACTTTACGCATTTGTTTCCGATAAGAAGAACGAATTCACCGATTTCTGCGCAGGTTCGATACTTATTGCGATCCCATTTATTATCTTCTTTATCCTCACTCAGAAGATGCTTGTAACATCTCTTGGCGGTGCGGCTGTAAAGGAATAATATAAATCTAACCTCTTCCATCTGCCGATGACCTTTCATCGGCAGAAAATTTATCCTGAAAGGACAACTACCAATGAACGGAAATTTTTCGTATAACAATAAATATATCACCAAAGACGGCAAGCCGTTTTTCCCCGTAATGGGAGAGTTCCATTATTCACGCTATCCTGCGGATATGTGGGAAAAAGAGCTTATGAAGATGAAAGCAGGCGGCGTTGATATCGTATCCAGCTATGTTATATGGATACATCACGAGGAGATAGAAAATCAGTATGATTTTGCAGGAAATAAGGATCTGAGAAGGTTTGTTGAAACCTGCGAAAAGTGCGGTATATATATGTTTCTGCGAATCGGACCCTGGAGCCATGCAGAGGCACGAAACGGCGGCTTTCCCGACTGGCTGATAAAAAAGCATGAAAACATCAGAACCAATGATGAAGCCTATCTTGCCGAGGTAAAGAAGTTTTACAGCAGAATATATGAAGAAGTAAAGGGCTGCTTTATCAAAGATGGCGGTGCGATCGTCGGAGTTCAGATAGAGAACGAATACGGTCATTGCGGCGGACTTAATGGTGATGAGGGCGAAAAACACATGAAGCTGCTCACCAAAATGGCTAAGGAAATAGGTTATGATGTTCCGCTTTATACTGCAACAGGCTGGGGCGGTGCTGTAACAGGCGGTTTGCTCCCCGTAATGGGCGGATATTGTGACGCTCCATGGGATCAGAGCACCGATAAGCTTGCTCCGAGCGGAAACTATGTTATAACATACGAAAGAAACGACCACGGAATCGGTTCAGATCACCATATCGGATATGGCGTTACCTTTGATTTCAACGATTTTCCGTATCTCACCGCAGAGCTTGGCGGCGGATTGCAGGTAACAAAGCACAGAAGAACTGTTCCGAGCGGTCATGATATCGGTGCAATGTCGCTGACAAAGCTTGCAAGCGGCTGCAATCTGCTTGGATATTATATGTATCACGGCGGAACAAATCCTCACGGCAAGCTTACCACTTTGCAGGAATCAACTGCAACAGGATATCTCAACGACCTTCCCGAATATTCCTATGATTTCAAGGCTCCGCTGCGTGAATATGGTCAGCGTGCGGAAAGCTTCGGTGAAATAAAGCTGCTTTCGATGTTCGTCAAGGATTTCGGCAGCGAGCTGTGTGAAATGCCGGCATATATTCCCGAAAGCACATCTTCCGACCCGAACGATCTTACCGACCTTAGAATGTCCGTGCGCCACAACGGTAAAAACGGCTATATCTTCGTAAATAACTATCAGCGCCTTTATGACATGGCGGAGCATAAAAACACCGTTCTTTCAGCGGAACTTGACGGCGAAACGATCACTCTTCCGTCTGTCGATATCAATAACGGCGATTACTTCTTCTATCCCGTGAATATGCAGACGGGTGGGGGAGTGCTGAAATATATCACAGCAACTCCGATTTGCATGATAAACGGAAAAGCGGTGCTTTATACCGACAAACCATACGAATTTGAAGCTGTCGGCGATGCTGAGTTTGTTGTAATAAGCAGAACAGACGCACTTAATGCATACAAGCAGAACATAGACGGTGAGGAATATCTCATAATAAGTGACGGAATTGTATGTGAAAAGGAAAATGGTTTCAGAATATACGGCGAAAAAGCTCCGGTGATAAAAACATATCCGAAGCTGAAAATAGTTCCTGAAGGATTTGAGTACAAAACGGAAGAAAACGGACTGTGTGTTTATTTCTGCAAAGACAGTCGTGACGATAAGCCTTCCGTAAGCTTCTCACTCATTTCCGAAAATGACGGCGTGAAAAAGTTTGAGATAAACGTTGCCGATATTCCAAAATGCGAGGAATGTTATGTGAAGATAGACTACACAGGTGACAAATCACGCCTTTACATTGACGGACAGCTTGTCGATGATGATTTCTACACAGGCGAAGGCTGGACGACAGGACTTGCACGTTATGGCTTCCCGAAGAAATTCGAAGTTGAGATATATCCGCTTTCAAAGAATGCCAAAGTTTATTTTGAAAATGTCCCCGAATTTGACGGTGATATGATTTGTGAACTCATTTCCGCAGAAGCAGTCTGTGAATATGTTTCGGATATTGACTTATAATAGTATGAAAAGCTATTTCCTTGGAAATAATATTTAATTAAGAACCAGACGCATGGCATAGATTTTTGCTGTGCGTCTTGCAGTTTAGTTATAAATATGGATTTAGAGTGGAAATCTTATATTTGTCATAGTCGTGTTTAATACTAAATATTTTTCGAAAACTATTGACTTTTTGTGTAAATATGATAAAATAAATGTAATCAATTACATTGAAAAGTATTGGGTAATTCTTGCGTAATAACGAAAGGGATCATGTACTATGAAACTAAAAAAAGCCGCTTCTGCAATCGCATCCATTGCAATGGCAGCCGCAATGCTCCTTGCAGGCTGTTCATCGGGGGAAAGCGATACTTCTGCAGTTGAAACCGAAAGCGCTGCTGCAAGTGAAACCGTCAAGACTGCCAAGAGCGATGAAAGTTCCGTAAACGAGCTTACCGCTGCGGAAGTTGTAAAGCTTATGGGCAACGGCATAAACCTTGGCAACACTATGGAAGCTTACGGTCATGCGAACTATGTAAAATCAGGCGTTGACCCGACAACTTTTGAAACATCCTGGGGACAGCCTGTCACCACCAAGGATATGATAGATGATATGAAAGCTATGGGCTTTGATACTATCCGTATTCCCGTGGCCTGGACAAACGGAATCAACTACGAAAGCGGAGATTATACTATTGACGAGCGCCTTATGAACCGTGTTGACGAGATAGTAAATTATGCTCTTGACGCTGATATGTACGTTATCGTAAACGACCACTGGGACGGAAGCTGGTGGGGAATGTTCGGCTCCGAAGACATGGCTGTGCGTGAAAAAGCAATGGAGCTTTACAAATCCATGTGGACGCAGATATGCGAGCATTTCGCCGATTATTCCTATAAGCTTATCTTTGAATCTGCAAACGAAGAGCTTGGCGACAGACTTAACGATAAGGATGTTACGGGAACAGCAGGCGTACTTAATACAAACGAATGCTATGAAAAAACCAACGAGATAAACAGCGAATTCGTTAAGCTTGTCCGTTCGACAGGCGGAAAGAATGCCGACAGATTTCTCCTTATCGCAGGCTATAATACCGATATCGAAAAGACCTGCGATGACAGATTTGTAATGCCTGAAGATACCGCAAAGGAAAAGCTTATCGTTTCGGTGCATTATTATACACCTTGGGACTACTGCGGCACAGAGGCTATAAATCAGTGGGGCTCTCCAGATGATTTTAAGGAGCAGAATACTCTTTTTGAGAAGATGACAAAGTTCACCGAAAAGGGTTACGGCGTTGTTATAGGCGAATATGCCGTTATGGGAAAGACCACAAAACCCGATACCGATAAATTCTATAACAATCTTCTCGATAACTGCGACCTTTATAACTATTGTCCCGTACTTTGGGATTGCAGCAATCTTTACATAAGGTCGGGCAGAAGAACAAGCGATGAAGCTATCGCTCAGATATTCAAGGACAGATGCGCAGCGACCGAAGCAGACAAGGACTATGCAGACATCCGGTCTGCTGCAAGAGAAAACATGGATAAAGCGCTTGAAGCGGCAAACGATATGTTTATGGAAGGTGTTTCGATACCTGCTTCGGACGATACCGCAGTCGCATGGATAATGTATCAGAGTTCTGATTACTCCGTTGCATACAGCGTGGGCGACAAATATGATCCGACAAATATGACGCTCGGCATTGCTGCAGAAAACGTTGAGATAACAGGAGAGGGGACATATACCGTAAGCCTTGATTTCACAGGCTGCGGCGGAACAAAGGGCGTTGCATTCTCCGCACTTGGCATCTATAACGGTGAAAAGTTCTTCCCCGGTTACATAATCACCATTGACGAGATAAAAATAAATGGCGAAGTCCGTGAGCTTTCGGGCAAGGATTATACCTGTTCCGATGATAAAAACTGCACAAGAGTAAATCTCTACAATCAATGGGTAAACAAAATTCCCGGTGAAGCAAGACGAGCAGACGGAGATCTTTCCGAAGCTTCTCCCACTATCCTTTCACTCGGAGAAAGAGAGAAGATAACTTCTATCGAGGTCACATTCACCTATACTGCTCCGTAAAAGATAATTGAATAAACCGCTGATATAATGGGGCTCCCCTTTGTATCAGCGGTTTATTTGTTATGCAAAAATATTCAGAACAGAACGGCTTTGATTCTGCATCTGACCGAAAACGCTTTGCTGTGCCTGAGTGAGTATCTGATGTTTGGTGTAGTCGGCATAATATTTAGCCATGTCAGCATCTCTCATGCGTGATTCAGCAGCCGTGAGGTTCTCGATATAGTTCTTGTTGTTGCTCAGCGAATGGAGAGAACGATTTTCATTCGCTCCTGTCAGAGCTCTGACCATTGAAAGCTTGCTGTTTGCGCCTTCAAGACGGTCTATCGCTTTGAGCGCTCTCGCGGCAGTTGTTATTCCTGTGGTGTTTATGCGCATAAGATGCTCGTCAATTCGTGCCTTTTCATACATTACATAGCTGTCTGTGCGGCGTCCTGTGTGAATGCCGATACCAAAAGTATCGTTTTCTCGTCCTGTCATACCATAGATAAGATCATCGGCGCCGTTTCCTGTGAATTTTCCGAAAACATAATCTCCGTTCTTGGTCGTATAGAACATAAGATGTCCATCTCTGTCGCCGACCCTGACAATGCTGCCCATGCTTTCAAGATTTTTGTTAAGTTCGTCAGCGAGAGATTCAAGACCGTAGGTTCCGTGCGGTATTCTTATACTGCAGGGAACTCCGTCAAGGTCAAATCCGAGCGTGTCATTATCGGATGAAATGACAATGCCATCGGTAAGGTCGGGTTTCCCGAGAAATGTTGTCGGCTGCGGTGAACGTGTAGCGTCGTAGAAAATTCTGTATGCGGAGTTTCCTCTTACACCGTCAATTATAGCTGTAACAGTACCGTTTCTTCCGTCATCGGGGAGCTTGCACCATAATACAAGCTTGTCCGAGCTTGTAATACCTGTGTTGTTTTCCTGAACGCCGAGTTCTCCAAGTCCTATCGAAGCATTGAAGAAATCGGCAGGAAAATTCTTTCCCGAATGGTCGGTCATATTTGATATTGTGGAACGTCCTGCTCTTTCAATCGCATCGGCAAGCTCCGAACGTGTGTAATCTCCTGCAGGTATTTCAAATTCAACTCTATAAACATCTCCGTCATAGTGAAGGTCGAAAACGATCTGATCGTTAAGTCCTGTGTAAACAGTAACGTTCTTCTGCGAGGCGATCTCGTCGTCATTTTCGGGTTCAAGCGTGTTTCTGCCTATGATATATGAAACGCTGCTGCCCATTGATGTTCCTGCAGTTTCTGTGTGGACAGAAACATAGTTGTAGCTTGCGTTCTGGAACACCTTGTCGAAAAGGCGTCCCTCAAAATTGCTTATCGAGCGTGTGTCGGAAGGTCCTGAACCGACAATGCTTATGTATCCGTTTGAAACGGTGACATCAAGCTGGTCAGGGCCAAGTTTTGCGTCAATAGCAGTCTGAAGAGCAGCTGCAAGAGTGTCAGCTGTGTATGTTCCCTCGGGGATAGTGATATCCGCCGTTCCCGAAACAAGGTTTCCGCCGGCTTCAACGGAGTATTCAAACGACATTTTGTTGTCATAGTCGTGTAGTTCGATAGAGGTTATCTGATTTTTTCCCGTGATAGAGCAGCGGCGGTCAACTCTTGTTACCGTGCTTTCCTTGGCAATGCTTCTTGGACGGGAGAATACGGGCGAAGTGTTTGAACCGCTCATGGAAATGTTCTGCGAGCCGCCTTTTCCGTCTGTGACGATTTTCAGCGTTGAGCCTGATACCGAAGCGGTAAGTCCGCTGCCTGCAAGCCCGTTCTGAAGCTGTGAGAGGATATCGTTCATGCCCGAAGTTCCGCTGTATTTACCTTCGTTAAGGTCAAATTCAACAGTCGTTCCGTTCGCAGTAAGGGCAAAATGCTTGTTGGAAGAGGTTATCTCAAGTCCGCCGCCCGAAAAGAGCGAGCTAAAGTAAGCGTTTGAAATTGAAGCAGGATAAACGACCTTGTTTGAGGCGCTGTCAACCGTTCCGCCGCTTCCGACAGTAGCTTTTTTTATATATTCGTTAAGCTTTGCAGTACCGCCGAGGTTGTTAAGCGAGTATCCTGCGCCGCCGTTAACTGTCTTGAAAACAAGACCCTTGTCCGTTCCGCTTGAAACATAGCTTGCGGAGATAATGCTGCTAAGCGCAGGATCGGATGTTATAACGCCGCTTATCGCAGAAGCAGCATCGGCAGGGGAGCTGTATGTTCCATCAGGGATAACGATAGTAATATCCTGTGTTCCGCTGTCGGGAGAAGTGTATTTGAATGTGATCGTGTTGTTTGCAGAAGTGACTGTCATCGGGAAGTGGCTGTCAAAGCCTGCTGCAACAAGCTTTGCAGGATTTTCTATTTTTCCCGTTGCAGGATTGTAGTTAGGGTTGCCTGCAGTCGATGTAACGACCTTTGTTTTATAGATATCGCAGCTGCTTGATGAATTTATGCTGACAGTTCCGGGTTCGGTTGCAGGACCTCTGAACACGAGCGCTTTTCCGCTGCTTGCGACGGTGACGGTGGTTTTGGCTGTGCCGCCGTCAGCTGCGGCAATTTTAGCGTTGAGCTCTGCTGCAAGTTCATCTGCAGATGTGTATGTTTTATGTGTAAGTGATAAATCGTAGTTCGTTGCGCCTGCCTTGAAGATAAATCTATCGTTGGAAGCGTCAACGGTATAAGGCAGCTGTGAAGCAACGTTCGGTATTGTGAGCGAGGAAGGAATGTAAACTCTGTTGTGTTCAATGTCAAGAACAGCGTCAGCTCTGCTTGCAAGACTGTTTTTGTATGCAGAATAAGCCATTGTGCAGTTTCCGCATGCTATCTGTACGCCGTTACCTTTTGAAGCCGTTGTTATAACAAGGCTGTTTCCGTTGAGCGACGCAGTTGCAGACGAGCCAAGTCCTGCCTGAATAGCAGATAAAGCCTGCTCCTTGGTAGAACCCTTCGGAACGAGTATATTAAAGCTTGAATTGCCGTTTGAATCTGCGATAGAAAGGGAAAGATTGACATCCCTGCGAGAAACTCCGTCAGCTGTGAACTGCGTCATTACATTAGCAAGGGTCATCGTTGCAGGATACTTTTCGACCTGTTCATCACCGACAAAGGATTCGCTGCTTTCTATCTCAACTTCATAGCCGTTCTTTATAGTCGGAGTAACCTGATTGTAGATGATGTAGTTTTGCTGCTGCTGATAAGCAGACGTAGTTTGGTCAACATAGTTGACAGCATTTACGGAAGAACCTGCTTCGGAAGTGACCGCAGGCTGTCCCGAAGGCATAGTTCCCGAAGAACTGCTGTAAGCCTCTTCTTTGCCCTGCTCAATGGTGTAGCTGTCGGTGTAATATACTCCTGCGATAAGTCTGTTATAAGCAGAAGCAGAGGATGAAGCCGTGATAGACTTTATATCCGATCCATCAAACTTTATTGCAGAAAGATTGATGTTATTTCCGACTGTGAATTTCAACTTTCCTGTAAGGTCGGGATACCCCGATGTGATACCGTTGTTTAAAACGTCCTGCAGGGAAGAAGCTGTGTATGTTCCTGCCGGAATAGTGAGGTTCAAGGTCTGTGTGCCGCTGTCTGTCTGAATAGTAAAGCTGAGTTCGTTTTCATCAGCAGGGATAACGATAGATGTATCGAGCGTTTTCTTTGATGTGAGCGAAGCAGGAGTGAACTGTGATGTCACCTGTGAGGGAGAAAGCTTGCGCAGAGAGCCCGAATCAAAAAGGTCGTAAACCATATATGGGCTTGGAGCGTCGCTCTCAACAAGATCAACGCCGCACTTGCTGCCGTATTGATCGGATTTTATTTCAATTGTTCCCGAAGAGCTTATTGAAGCGGTAAAAGGCAGATCGTCACCGATCTGTTCGTTTATCCTTGCAACAAGGTCAAGGGGAGTTGCGTATGTTCTTTCGTTTTCACCGTCATCAAGCAGGTTGACGGTAATTCTGCGGCTTTCAGCGCTTCCATCATCACCGTACCATTTTAAGTCGAGCGTAAAATAATTATTTCTGCCTCTTAGTATCTCGGTGTTTGCACCGATACCTCTCTTTCCCAAGAGTACAGACTGGGTGTTGTTTGTATATCCGTAGTTGGCAATATCGTAAATAGGGGAAGACTTGTTGTCCATTTTGATAAAATTGCCCGAAAGACCTGTGATAGAATCGGAGCTTGCAAGACCGATTATCAATCCGCCGTCCTTGTTTGTTTCGGGAATGGCGTGAACGTTTCCCGGTATGCCTGCTGCGGTTATTTTCTCATTTATATGGTCGATAAGCTCACTTCTTGTGTATCTTCCGGGATCGAGAGTTACCGAATATAAAGTGTCATCGCTTCCAAGACGGAACGACATAACATCGTTTTCGCCGCTGTAAATCTGAAGTCTGGCTCTTTCCGACTGGAAAACGGTAACGCCGAGGAGATATCCGTCCGATGAACCGATATTGACATCAAAAAAAAGGCTTGCGCCGGGGCCGCCGATATAATTTAGCTTTCCGGGTTCGACCTGCATTGTGAACTGATTTGCTTCATTTAAGCCGATAATAAGGTTAGGTGCATTATTAAAAAGGTCGGTATCTATTAGATCGGCAAGCTCGTCAGCATCGTATGTTCCGTAAGGGACAGTTATCTTGTATTCCTTCTGAACTCCGTCAACGCTGTATCCGACAAGGATAGGCATATTGTTATCGCTTATTTCAATGGGGGAGTCGTGAACAGTAACGCCCTCGCACATTCCGTATGCTTCCAAGTGCTTTTCAAAAAGAGGGATACCGTTGAAATCGGCAGTATCGGTGATATATCCTATCTCGTCAACGAGGTGCTGATATTCAAGATCGATAGCGTCACGGTCAACATCGCTGTATGTTCCGTTTGCAGACTGAACTGCAAGCTGTTCGAGCCTGTTGAGAATGTTGTGCATCTCCTGCGCAGCACCATCCTGCGTGTGGAGAAAGCTAACGCCGTCATTTATGTTTTTAGTTCCCTGGTCAAGTCCTGCAAGGATACTTCTTGTCTTTTCGGATATAGCAAGCCGAGCAGCGTCATCCGCAGCACGATTTATCTGATAGCCGCTTGAGAGCTTTTCAAGCGTTTTCTGGAGCTTTGTAGATGTCTTTCTCTTGCTGTTGCGAAGAAAATCCGAACCTGTAAGATTATGTATCGTCATTGCAGAACCTCCTTTCAAATACTAATTCCAAATCAACCGTAAGACTAAATCCTTGGCTATAATAATCCAATTCTGCGTCAGGCTCCCTTGAAAGGCAGCAAGCCTTCCTGCGGTCGCCTTCCTTGACTTGGATTATTCTATCTGTCGGCTTTGTCTATAGAACGATTTGGAATTAGTATAAAAACTTTTCTAACATATATATCGTCACAACTTGTCGAAACTTTAGTATTTTAACAGAATTTATCAACGGTTTTATACTAATCTTTAATCGTTCTATAGACAAATCCGCGAGATAGAATGCGCCCAATCAAGGAAAACGACCGCAGGCAGGCTTGCCGCCTGTCAAGGGAGTTTGACGCAGAGTGGGCGCATTATAGCCGAGGATTTGTCTATAGGTTGATTGAAGATTAGTATTAAACAAAAAAAGGACGCAATTCATAAAAGAACTGCGCCTTTTGCAGATATTGTTTTTGGGTCGGTTCATGACCTTTCTATGATCTTGTAAATCTCTTTCCAAGTGTGAACTCTGACAATGTTCTCATGCTCCGCCGACTTATTGTACGGTGTGTCAAAAAGCAGTACCTTTATGCCGTTTTCAGCAAGATGCAGCGCAATATCGGACTTATCTTCGATCATGATGTCAGCCGATATCTGTTTGCAGTAACGAAGCTTCTGCGGCGGAGTGTTCTCCTCGGAGCAGAAAAAAATATCAGCGAAAACCAGTTCGTTTTTTACCGTCCATCTTCTGAATAAACTCCTGCTTAAGCTGCCGAGAGGATTATTCATTGTCGAAAACTTTCGCGCCGTTATAACATATATATTGTGACCGTCCGAGCGCAGCCTGCGGCAAACCTCGGCAGCATTTTCACGAGGTTCAAGTCTGCTGCAGTAGTCATAAAAATGCCGTAACCCGAATAGAAATTCCCGACCCTTGCTTTCACCGAATATCTCGGCAGTTGTGTAGCCTTCGGGATTTATCGGCTCATGTCCGAAGAATTTTTTACCGTATATGAAATTGAATCCTGACATATCCGTGAGTACACCGTCAGCGTCTGTTGCTATTACCATTCATTTTCTCCTTCATAAAAACGACCTGCCGTTTTATCTCATCGGTTATCTGCTCTGCAGTCTTTCCTGCAGGGTCAATAGGCGTGCCGAAACGTATGTGCAGCGGATATTTTCTCATTCCGACAATGTCAAACACCTTCGGCGTTTTTCTGTAAACAGGGAAAATCTCTCTTGCGCCGCTTATGTAAACAGGTACAACATTTACTCCCGATTTTTGTGAGATAAGAGCAGCACCTTTTTTGAATTTCCCAAGCTTTCCCGAGCGTGTTCGTGTGCCCTCGGGGTGGATAAGCAGAAATTGCTTTTCTTTTTTCAGTACGGTAAGCGCACGTTTCAGCGCAGGCGCAAAATCTCCCTTTCGTTCGATCGGAATACCGCCGACTATCCTGAAAACACGCCGTGAAACCGTCTTGTCAAGATGCTCCGCCGCAATAAGCGCACAAGTATCGTTTATATCAACAGCGTCGCTCAGAGCCGTCCATACCCACATACAGTCAAGGTCACTTTCGTGATTCGGACAAAAAATGTATTTCTCCCCAAGGTCAAGCGTTTCAAGCCCCGATACTTCAAATCTGTAAAGCTTTTTTGTAATATAAACGAATGTTTCAAAAAGCTTTATATCACCGTCAGTCCTTTTCATCGGATAACGGCAGATATTTTTATCTGTTTTTTTTGTAGATTTTTCCTCGGAATGTGCAGCGCAAAGCTTTTTTACTGTGCGGTGTGCATATACGCTGCGTGGAGTGAATGAAAAACCGCTTTCACCTGCTAAGGCTGCGAATTCCATAGCCGAAAAGCTGTCGCCGCCAAGTTCAAAGAAATCCTCTTCCGTCCCGATGCGTGGAATACCGAGTACCTTTTCCATAATTCCGCATAGAACCCTTTCTGCTTCGTTTTCGGGCGCAGTGTAAACTCTGCCCGAAAGCTTGCTTATTTCGGTCGGGGGCAGAGCATTTCTGTCAGTCTTTCCGCTTGCAGTCATCGGCATTCGGGAAAGACGGACGAATATGTTCGGTATCATATAAGCAGGGAGTTTTTCTGCAATATATTCACGCAACATCTTTGCTTCAATATCCGCTGTGCAAGTGTAAAAGCCTGCAAGGTATTTTTCCCCCTTTTCATCATTTCTGCATACAACAGCAGCGTGTTCAACGCCCTCAAAGCTGCACATGACGTTTTCTATCTCGCCCAATTCTATGCGAAGTCCGCGAAGTTTTATCTGAAAATCCTTTCTGCCGAGAAATTCTATATTTCCGTCCGAACGCATAAGCCCCATATCGCCCGTGCGATACATAGTATCTCCTGCAAAAAATGTGTCGGGCAGGAATTTTTTCTCCGTAAGTTCGGGATTGCCGATATAACCCTTTCCAACACCGTCACCCGATATGAATATCTCACCGCAGATACCGACAGGAACAGGCTGCAAATCTTCATCAAGAATATAAAATCGTGTGTTTGCAATTGGTCTGCCGACAGTAATGTCGTTTTCATCCGCAAGCGTAAGAGCCGACCATACAGTTGTTTCGGCAGGACCATAAATGTTATATATTTCAGCGTTCGTGTGTTTTTTTAACTCTGTGCAGAGCGAAGACGGCAGTTCTTCTCCGCCGAGAATGATAGTGCGGAGAACGGAAAGAAAACTGCGTTCGTTTTTTTCAAAAAGAAAGCTTCGCATTTTTGTCGGCGTGGTCTGAATAACCTGTGCGCCGCTTTCCGAGATAAGCTTTCCGAGCGACTTCTGCGAAACCGCCTCTTCATCGTCTGCAAGATATATTGTTATGCCGTTAAGCAGCGGCAGAATGCTCTCCGTTACGAAAATATCAAAAACAATATCCGTCACCGAAACAATGCTTGTTACATCTTCCTTGATGATTTTACCGACAACGTTGAAATCATTTCGGGCGCAGTAATTCATAACGTTTCTGTGCGTTATTGCCGTGCCTTTCGGCTTTCCTGTCGAACCAGAGGTGAAGATCACATAGCATATATCATCGGAACAGCCACGGTTTAAAGGCGTGTCGGAACTGTATGAATAATCAAAGCTTTCAAGCTTTATCTCTTCTGCAAGTTTGCAATCGCAGCCGCAGGTAAGTACAAGCTTTGCTCCCACGCTCCCAAGCATATATTCCACCCTCTGCGCAGGAAAATAGGGCGAAACAGGCAAATAAGCACCGCCTGCCTTTAAAACAGCAAGCATCGCAATGATGATATACGGACTTCTGCGTGATATTATCGGAACAATGCAGTTTGAACCTATCCCTTTGTCACGCAGAAAGTACGCCAGAGCGTCAGACATTCTTTCAAGCTGTTCGTATGTATATTCCGTCTGTCGGAAAACAAGTGCTGTCTTGTTAGGATGTTTCGCCGCAAGCTCGGAAAAAGCTTCGTGAACGCATTTTTTCCTCGGATATTCGGCAGCTGTGCTGTTAAAACGGTGAATAAGCAGGTCGAACTCTTCATCGGGAAGAACAGAAATATCCTTTAAAACCGTTTCGCCGGCGTTTGTCATCTGTCGGATAATATGCTTTATCCTTTCCGCAAAAAGCGTTATCTCTTCTTGCTGCGGAAAGACTTCCGTCTGATAGTCTATTGTCAGCGTGTAACTGTCAAGGCTGTCACGGTTGTCAATGTGAAAAGCGAGCGGAACTTCGCAGTATCCGTTCGGGAACCATTCCGTTTTCGCAGGAATATCCGTTTTAGCGTTCTGACAGCTCACCGTTACATCGAAAAGACGACCAGAAAAGCCTGTTTTTTCCCTTATTTCACGGAGTAATTCGCCGAGCGGCATATTTCTGTGACGGAAAATCTCTCTGTGAGCATCTGCAATTTTCCTGCAGAATGAAATAACGCTTTCGCCGCCGTTAGGTTCTGCAGTAAGGGGAATGGTGGATATGAACATTCCTGCCGTGTTTTTCTCTTTTGCGCTGCTCCTGCCAAGCACGGGAACGCCTATCGTTACCGTGCGGTTAGTCTTGTTTATCTTTGATAGATATATCATCACCGCAGCTTCAAAAAGCACAGCAGCGGAGATTTTATTTTCCTCACAGAAATTGTCCGCCGCCTTTGAAAGCTCTGCGGAAAGTAAGGTCGAAAAACGCTTTGCGGCAGCGTTTCCGTTTTCTCTGCAGCCTGACCTGACGGGCGTATTTTCAATATCACGGCTGTATTTTTCAGACCAGTAACGGCGGTCGTTCTGATATTTTTCCGAGTTTATATATCCTGCGTGTTTCTCTATGCATTCGGTAAAGCTTCTTATATCATCGTCAATGCTTTCGTTCCTGCAAAGCTGCTCATAAACGCCGTAAACCTCTTTTGCGAGTATGCTGTAAGTCCATGCGTCCGAGATAAGATGGCTTGCACAAAGCATTACTCCCGACTTTTTTGGCAGCTCAAATACTGTCATACGGAACATTTCATTTCCGTCTGCTTTAAACGGTATGCGAACCTGCTTGCTGCAAAAGCTTCTCATATCTTCAAGCGATAAAAATTCCTTAAAGCTTACCGTGTTGCCGCAGTCATTGCTCACATACTGCACCGTTTTTCCGTTTTCAGTACAAAATCTCAGCCTAAGCGCCTCATGCCTGCGGATAGTAAGGTTTACCGCCTGCAGAAGCCGCTCACGTTCAAGTTTTTCTTCAAATATCACCGCTCCGCAAATAACCGATATGCTTGTGTCTGTATAAAATCTCTGCATATCGTCTATGTTTTTCTGAGCAGGCGTCAGATCGTATTTTTTCATAGTTTACCCCATTTTTGATTTCAAAGCATAGGTGCAGGAGTTGAGAATTTGGAAAGGATTTGCATTTTTTACAAAAGTATGATATAATCCTATGTAGATAGCATTCGGGACTAATTAAAAGCTGATTAATTGTTTCCGATGATTTGGTTACGTCCCGAATATAGCTTTGAAACAATGTATTATTGATGATAATTATATCATACAGCCAATAAAATTTCAATACGGAAGGTGAAAAAATGACTGACAAGGAAATTAAAGTTGAGCGTTACCGTGAAGAGAATAAAACTGCCGAAAAAGGACAGACGGTTTTCACAGGCTCATCTCTTATGGAGATGTTCCCAATAAACAAGCTGCTGAAAGAACACGGCGATGATGCGATAATATATAATCGCGGCGTCGGCGGATTTCTTTCCGATGAGCTTCTTGCAGTGATAGATGTCTGTGCCATTGACCTTATGCCCTCAAAGCTGTTCATCAATATCGGCACGAACGACCTTAGCTGGTCAAGCATACCCATAAGCAGCCTTATGAGCAATTATGACAGGATAATATCATCGGTGGAAAAAGCTGTTCCAAATGTAAAAATATATCTTATGGCATATTATCCGGTAAATTTCGAAGCCGCTTCCGAGGAGATGAAGGAGTGCCTGAAAATTCGCACAAACGAAAAGATAACCGCCGCCAATGCAGAGGTCAAAAAGCTTGCCGAAAAGCACGGTCAGCGGTATATCGACATCAATCGGAATCTGAAAGACGATATGGGCAGACTTAAAGCGGAATACACAATTGAGGGGATGCATATCAACGAAAACGGATACCGTGCAGTATATGACGATATAATGAAATATGTAAAGGAATAACACTAATATAAAGGAGGTTGGTACTATGAAAAAAAGGATAATTTCGCTGCTTTGCGCTTTCAGCATGGCGATCGCTGCAACAGCCTGCGCATCGGCAGAGATTTCTTCCAAGATACAGTCGGAAGCTTCAACACCGGCATCCGATTCAACTGCCACATCGGCAGAGATTTCTCCCGAGATACAAACAGATGCAGCTGTACCAATAGCTTCAGGACCGGCCGAAAGCAAGCTTAAGCTGTCTAATCCCAACGCAACAAAAGAAGCTCAGGCACTCTATGATTATATCTGCGAAACATATAAAAACAATATCATCTCGGGGCAGCAGGAATCCACATGGATGGGCAGCGACCAGTATGAGTTTGATTATATCTATAAAAACACAGGCAAATATCCTGCAATCCGTGGACTGGACTATATGAATGATGATTTTGACGGCGTAAACGAGCGTGCCGCCGATTGGCACAAAAAGGGCGGTATCGTCACGATATGCTGGCATTGCGGCTGCGATTTCAGCGGAAGCTGGTCGGAATCAATGAATACCGAGATAACCGACTGGGATAAGGCGCTCACAGAGGGCACTTCCGAATATGAAACGCTTATAAAAGGTATGGATAAAGCCGCAGCCGCTCTGAAAGAACTGAAAGAGCAGAATATCCCCGTGCTTTGGCGTCCTTTCCATGAGTTTGACGGCGCATGGTTCTGGTGGGGAAAAGGCGACGAAGAGAATTTCAAAAAGCTTTGGATAATGATGTACGACCGCTATACGAACTACTGGGAGCTTGACAACCTTATCTGGGTGCTGGGATATTCGGGCAACGGCAAAAACTATGATAAATGGTACCCGGGCGATGAATATGTTGACATTGCAGGTGCAGATTCATATTCAGACGGTGCAAACGGAAAGCTCTATAAAAATGTGAGTAAGGTTGTCGGTGAGGAAATGCCGATAGCTTTTCATGAGTGCGGCCGTGTTCCTACCGTTGAACAGCTTGAAAAGGCCAGCGCCAACTGGGTGTGGTTCATGACATGGCACACAGAGTATATCACAGATCATAATGATATCAAAACGCTTAATGAAATATATAATTCCGACTATGTAATAACCCTTGACGAGCTTCCGAAATTATATTAAGGATACTTCACCCATGCACAGACATAAGGAGAAATAACAATGAAGATAGTATTGATACACGGACAGAACCACAAGGGCAGTTCTTATCATATCGGACGAATGCTTGCGGATAAGCTTTCGGGAGAGGTGACCGAGTTTTTCCTGCCGAGAGATCTGAACCATTTCTGCGTAGGATGTTACAGCTGTATCGAAGACGAGAGCAGATGTCCGTTCTATGCCGAAAAGAACAGGATAATGGAAGTTGTCGAACAGGCGGAACTGCTCATATTTACAACGCCGACCTATTGCATGAGAGCGTCTGCGCCGATGAAATCCTTCCTTGACTTTACATTTACATACTGGATGATACATAAACCCCGTGAGTGTATGTTCGAAAAGAGAGCCGTTGTTATTTCAACTGCGGCAGGCGCAGGAGCGAATAAAGCGACAGAGGATATCGCAAATGCATTAACGTACTGGGGAGTTCCGTGGGTAAAGAAATACGGGATAGGCGTTCAGGCTATGAACTGGGCAGGCGTTTCCGAAGCAAAGAAAGCGAAGATAGAAAAGGACATCGGAAAAATAGCCGAAAAGCTTTCACGAAGCGGAAAGCCTGACATCGGCATAAAAACAAAGATACTTTTCAGCGCCATGCGTATGATGCAGAAGAACAACTGGGGTTCGGGCGAAACCGAAAAGAAATACTGGCAGGACAAAGGCTGGTTGGATAAAAAACGTCCGTGGAAACCGTAATACAAGCTGCCGAAAGCTGAAATAAAGGCTTTCGGCGGCTTTTTTCTTTGTGCTTCAAAAAAAGTTTTAAAAACCTCTTGAAATATTATAACCAATGGTGTATAATGTAAGAAACATTTGTTTTATGTGAGGGAAGCTATGGAAGAAAAAGCAAACGTTCATGCAGGACACAGACAGCGTATGAAGGAAATGTTCATCAAAAACGGATTTGAGGGGTTCAGCGACCACCAGATATTGGAAATGGTGCTGTTTTATACATATCCGAGAATTGATACCAACGAAATTGCACATAATCTGATAAACCGCTT
>JBJEQL010000114.1:0-4094 GCA_051881735.1 Oscillospiraceae bacterium | reverse complement strand
ACGATTCTGTCGCATATCGCATCAGCGAGTATGGGATCTCCTATCTTTTCACGCCAACCCGGAATATCAAATTGTGAGCAGAAAATTGTTGATGCCTTTTTGTATCTTGCTTCAGCAATTTCAAGTAAGTCTCTCGCTTCACTCTCTTTTAAAGGGTACAGTAACCATTCGTCAATGATCAGCAGTACCGGCTTTTTGTACTGCTGTATAACTTTTCTGTATGTACCGTTCCCACGGGCAATTGCAAGTTCTGTAAGCAGTTCCGGAAGCCGTATATATTTTACCGGGAGAAAATTGCGGATTGCAGACATTCCGAGAGCACAGGCAATGTATGTTTTGCCGCTGCCTGTTGCACCAAGTAATAAAAGATTGTGATGCTCAGTGATAAAATCACAAGTGGAAAGTCTTGCGATCTGAGCCTTGTCAAGATTTCTGTCTGTGTGATATTCAATATCTTCAACACACGCTTGTGGATCCGAAAATTTTGCCTGCTTAATCAGACGCTTCAGATGATTGTTCTTTCGTGAAGTCCACTCCTGATCAACCAACAATCCAAAACGATCCTCAAAAGATAAACTGTTGATATTCGTATCTGTAAGCTGGCTTTTAAATGCCTTCGCCATTGATGTGAGCTTCATTTCCTGTAATTTGCTTACGGTATTTTCAATTAACATTATCAGTCTCTCCTCTCATAATATTCAGCACCACGTGTGAATCCATACTGTGATGTTGACACCTTTTCCGGTTGCTCAGGTTCAATTTTATCCTGACCTGATGAGAGAATTGCCTGTATGTTTTTAAGAGAGGGTCTGGGAGTAAATGTCAGAGCTTTGAAGCAAGCATTTTCCAAACGCTCAGCAGAATATTTGTCTGCCAACTTTAAAATGCCCATACAAGTTTTGTACCCTTGCTGCTCAACCTTGTATCCACTTAAAACAGCTGAAATGACTTTTTCAGTGCTTTTACCGATTTTAAATGCCCATTTTCTGAAACGCTCTCCATTCCACTGAACATATTGTTGATGATTCGGCGGCATATGTGTTTCAAGAGTGCTGTATTGATTAGACCTTCCGTAAAGTCTCGGATGAGAAGCAATTCGATTGCCACCATAAAATATTTCAACAGTTGATTTTGTAATACGGACATCGACCTTCTGCTTGATATACTCATAGGGAACAGAGTAATTTTGTTTGTAAACGGATATATGGTAATTAGGTGCAACTGTTGCTATCTTCCACTCCGAAAGTTCAAACGGTTTTGGCGGCAACGGCAAAAGAAAAGCCTTTTCATCTTCAAAAGCATCTGCACGACTTCCGTCACGCTTCTGAAAAGACTTGTGATTAAATGTGTACAAACGCTCAGAAATAGCTTCGTTAAGTTCATTAAGAGATAAAAATCTACGATTACGAAGAGCTGCCAATATGAAATTTGAAATAACGCCTACAGTGCCTTCTACCATCGCTTTATCCTTTGGTGATCGGACTCTGCAAGGGATAATTGCAGTACCGTAGTGTTCTGCCATTTCATTGTATGACTTGTTTAATTTAACCTCATTTCGCCCATGTTCAATAACCCCGGTTTTAAGATTATCGCACTGAATGATTTTCGTAACACCGCCAAAATATTTAAAAGCATTTACATGGGCAGAAATCCAACATTCCTGATTCATTGACAAAAATGCTTCCACGTAAGCATAACCGCTGTACGGCAGGGAAGAAACAAATATATATGCAGGGATTATCTCCCCTGTATCGGTATCTACAATTCCGGCTGTCTGTCCAGCCCAGTCGACTTGCAACACCTCACCCGGTTTATGCCTAAGGTGCATTGTTGCGTTGATTTTTACAGCGTAATCCCGGTAATGCTTTTTGAATTGCGTAAGTTGATACGGAACCTCATGTGAAGCACTGCATTGTTCACAATACTCCAGCCATAACAGATTCAGAGTTGTACCTGACCGCTGAAGCTCTTTATGTACATACTCGTAGTCAGGCATTTTGTAGCCGGGACGTGATTTGTCACTCGGAAACAGCAATTCAGCCAGTTTTCTGTCTGTCAGCTCCTGTGGAAGAGGATAACATACTCCTTTCTCTTCAGCGATATTCAGCACCTGAATAACTGTTGTTCTCGAACAACCGATGCTTTGAGCGATTTGCGTTTTGTTCAATCCCAAGCTGCTCAATCTCAGAATCTCACGGTAATTGGTCATAACAATGACCTCCTTGATATTTATTCGTGCTTATGCACGTTTAAATATTTTACCGCTGATTTCTTTACTGTTCAATCTGAGCGACGATGGTGTTCAGTTCTTAGCGACGACACTGTTCAACCTGTGCGGCCGAGCTGTTCATTCTTGTCCGTCGTATTCATCCAATCTTAGGGAGAGGGTTCGGATTATCATCTTTTGGTCGGAGTGACAGGATTCGATTCGCGCGCCTGCGGGCGCTTGGTCGCTCGCGGTCACAACAGTCCACCGGACTGTTGCTCTGTACCGCTCGTCCTTCGAATCCTTTTTCAAAAAACCCGCCACAGCTTAATGCGCTATGACGGGTTTTTGGTCGGAGTAAAGATGATATATCCAAACCCGCACAAGCGGTTTCAATCTCTTTGAATGAAACCCGCTTTGTGCTGCCTTTGTAATTAAGATTTATGAGAATTTCGTCGTCATAAACGACTACGCTGTTTACGAATCTGTCAATCAATGCTCTGCGACCTTCAAGAGTATTCGTATCAATATTTCTGAAACTCATTATGTAGAACATTATCTGTTCGTACGTGTAGGTCGGCTTTTTGATTTCTTCCTGAATTATGCTCAATTCAAGTTTTCTTTTCGTTTCTTCAAGCTCATCAAGCCTTCTCTTGGCGGATTCATTGATAATCCCCGCCTGAATTGCATTCAGCATATTTTCAATGCCCTTTTCGGTATCGGCAAGTTGTTTCCTCATCATCGGCAACTCACCGCATTCCTGTCCCTGTGTCTTATACGCCATTTCCGTAAAGTATTTTACGAAATCGTCGTCTGAAATCATTTCTTTAACATACTTGATAACAACATTTTCAATCTTATCCTTACGGATTGATTTGTGCTTTGCGTTGCAAGTCTTTTTCCTTTTGGTGTTAACACATCGGTAGTATCTGTATTTTCTGCTATGATATTTACTCGTTCCGCTTTCACCAACCATAAACGCTCCGCAGGTTCCGCAGAATAATTTTGTTGTCAGTAAATAATCGTCTTCGGCTTTTCGTTGAGCCGAAGCTTTTTTATTTTTCTCCATTCGTTCCTGAACTCTGTCAAACAATTCTTTCGGAACGATAGCTGGGATTCCGTCGGGAATAACGATATCACGGTATTTGTATTCACCGATATATCTTCTGTTGTGAAGAATACCGGAAACAAAATTAAGGTCAATATCGCCACCTTTGCTTGTTTTTGCACCGAGTTCGTTGAGCCTGTCACGGATTTCTTTCATTATCATTCCGTCATCGTACATTCTGAAAATATCAAGAACAATCGGTGCTGTCAACGGATTAATCTGATAATGTTTTTCTTCGTCGATTGTGTAACCGTAAGTCGGAGTGCCGCCGTTGTATTTGCACTTCAAAGCATTTTCGGTGTGACCTCGGATTACCTTGACCGCAAGCTCGGCAGAATAATACTCCGCCATACCTTCGAGCAACGATTCGAGAATTATTCCTTCGGGACCCTCTGCGATATTTTCAGTTGCCGATACAACTTTAACGCCGTTTCTTTTGAGCGTTGCCTTGTAGTGAGCACTGTCATATCTGTTTCGGGAAAATCTATCGAGTTTCCAGACGATAACCATATCGAACAACCCTTTTGCACTGTCTTTTATCATTTGCAAAAATTCCGGACGGTTATCGGTCTTTGCGGAAAAAGCCCTGTCGATATAGTGGCGGACAACTGTGATTCCGTTCTTGTCGCAATACTGAGTGCATTCTCTCAACTGACCCTCAATTGATTCTTCTCTCTGATTCTCAGTGGAGTATCGTGCGTAGATAACTGCTTTCAATCATCCGACACCTCCTCCGAACTCAAAAGTTTCAGAAGCGTTGCTTTGAGTTGATGGTTTGCT
>JBJEQL010000113.1:0-17931 GCA_051881735.1 Oscillospiraceae bacterium | reverse complement strand
ATTAATCCTCCTTTGTGTACTGAAATGTCAAAAATGAGAAATAAATTCTTAAACTATATTTATTATATCATATATTATTAATAAAATCAATAGCTATTATTAAATATTTTAGTGATTTTTTAATAAATTGAAGGAGATTTACCAACTTGTGATAATTTCCTCTCCATTCAGGTATTTCTGAACGTTCTGTATAAGTCTTTCAACGTATGCGGTCTTGCAGCTGAAGCTCGGCTTTCCGTTAAGCACGATAACAGAGCGACGATTTTCAATGGTATAGAACTCAATTACATCGTTTCCGTCTTCTGCCTTGATCTCGATCGTAACATCAGGTTCACCGGTAACTTCATCAAAGTAAAGCTGCTCGGAAGGAGCACGGAGAATGAACTGATAGAACGTCTTAAACGCCTCAGCGTCAAGTTCCTTTCCGTCCGATGTAACGCCGAAGTCATCTGCGCCGGATCCGGAAATTTCAAAGCTTACGTCTGTTTCCTTGCCTTTAATGCTGATAGTATCAACGTTGTAGATATAGTGACTCGTTATCATTGTTGTGGTGATATCGAGCGGCATAACTGTCAGCCAAGGAAGTGAGGCTTTATCAAAGATGAACACCATATTGATATCGCAAGCCATTCCGTAGTAGCCGCCATCTTCTGTCTCGCTGCCTATCTTCAGCGTAAATTCACCGCTCTTGGTATCGGCGGTAACAACAAGCTGCGGATCATCCAGTCCGTACTGTGCAAGGTCGCTCTCTTCGGGTCTGATCTGTGCAAAATCCGATGCTGTAAGTCCGAACATTCCGCTCATAACATCTGCACCCTTTTCAGGGTTGATGTCGAGGACAACAGGCTCACTCATACGGTAGCTTGATGAATTTGAAACAATGATATTCTCATCATCAAGTCTTGTATCATAATTGATAACGATATCGTAATCAAGATCCTTTCGGCTTATTGTCAGCTTATTGACAAGTGAATAATTGGTGGTGTCGTTTTCATCCTCAGCTGTTTTCTGTGTGAAAACTACCTTGTTTACGCAGTCACGGGAGTTAGTCTTTGCGAATTCAACGTCCGAGTTCTTTACGGTATAAACAGTGTTTTCATCGCCGATGCTCATATAGCTGTAAACAGATGAAGCAGGCACGGGGTCGCCTATCTTGACGGTTATTTCCGTTTTATCGGTATCGTCAAAATAAACGGTATATTCAGCAGTCGGCTCTGTCAAGCCGTAGATAGAAAGATCCTCGGCATTTTCCATGACCGTTTTGCGTGCGGTAAGAGTTGCGCCGCCGTTGAGGGCAGTATTGATGTAAGTTTCGCTTATCGGTGCAAGGATATAGTCAACAATAGTCCACATATAAATGCCGTCTTTGCCGACTCTGTCGATCTTATAGCTGCCATATTCGTTAGTGATAACCAACTTTTCGATATCCTCGGGGTTTTTGTCATAGATAAGACTGGATTCAACAACGGTTTCCTCTTCAACAACTTCCTCCTCAGCAGGAGCAGTAAGCAGAAGAGCCGCTGTAACTCCACCGAGTACAAGAAGGATAACCGCTGCTATAATAATGAATTTTATCTTTGATTTCATTACTTATGTCTCCTTTTGAGCCATATAACCATACCTGTGATAAGGATAGCTGCAGGAAGAATGATCACAAATACCCAGAATGCTGTGTTTGCCTTTGCAACTGTGGTATCGAATGTTGCTGCGGTGAGATCCTTTGCAACGATAGAGATTCCGCCGTTCTTTCCTGTCATTGTGTTGACGATGGAAACGAAATAGTCACCGTTGTTATAGTAGGAAGTTCCTGTTATCGAAGATTCAAGCATAGATGATGAACCGAAAACAAGAAGGTTAGAAGTAACCTGATTGTTGTCCTTGTCGAAAGTATACTTGCTGCCGAGGGCAATGGTATTATATGCGCCGTTTACGATCTCAGGCTCTCCGCCGTTCTGTGCGATCTCCTGCATCTCGTCTGTGAAAACGAAAGCAGTGTCAGCTGTAGTGAGAAGAGGATAGGTCTTAACATTTCCGCTGGTTTCATAAAGGAGATTTACAGGACGTGAGAAATAGGAAATTACAGGAAGATCCATCTGTGCAACGTTGCCTGAATAATCGTTCTCTTCGATGAAGTTACGGATAGCATAGAGAGTTGCGTTGGTTGCAAGGTTGGAAGTATTTGTATCACCGACAACGCCGTTTCCAACTTCAATTCCCCATTCTGCAAGGAATGCGTCGATATTTGCAGTCGATTTCTGCGAATAGCTTGCAAGATAGATAAGGTTTCTGCCGTAGTTTCCGTCATTTTCAAGGTAGTCGTAAAGCTTTTCGATGACAGTTTCGGAGAGGTCGTTGATAGGTGCGTTTATGACCATAACATCTGCGTCATAAGGGAAATCTTCAGCCATTGGGTCGAAAACGGTAACATCAAAGCCGTCATCTTCGAGGAGTGAGCTGATAGAATCGTTAGAAACATCGGTTTCTCCGCAGTCCATGATAGCAGCGGTCTTAGGCGCAGGGTCTGTAACATACATTATTGCAGAGGTAAGAACCTGTTCTGCCTTGGAAGAAACGATATCATAAGAGAATGTCTGATAATTTACTTCTGTATTGAAAAGGTCGTTTACAGAGATGACCTTTATTCTGCTGCCCGAAGAAACAACGATATTGTTTGCTGCGATAGTACCCTTGTAAATCTCGGAATACTTGTTCGCATAGGTCGGGTCAGCTGTCATATCAACAAATGTAACACTAACCTTGTCACTGTTGAGTGCGTACTTCTTGAGAACCTCATACGCCTGTGTATAATAGATATTGCCTGCGTCACGGAAAGTATCCTCATCTGTCATTGTAACTATCTCAACAGGTTCGGAAAGATTATTTATATAATCGATAGACTCCTGCGAGATCTCAAATACAGACTTGGAAGTGAGATCGATAGTAAGGTCTGTTCTCTTTCCTACAAGGCTTACGATCACATTCACAAGCACAACAAGCGCAATTACTATAACAGTAATAGCTGTTGCAGCAGAACCGTATTTAAACTTCTTTGAATTGAACGGCTTTTTAGGTTTTGCAGCATTATTGGCTGCGGCATTGTTTTTTTCTTCGCTCATTGTAAAATTCCTCCTTTCGATCAGTCAGCCCAGCGGCGTTTTTCAAGCACACGGACTGTAAGGAAGTTAAAGATGAATATTGCGCTGAGGAAATAAACAATACTTCCGATGTTGAAAATGCCCGATGCAAATTCGGTGTATCTTGTGTAGAATGCAAGTGCCTTCATAATGCTGCTGATAAAATCGTTTGAAACGTTGCCTGCAAGAAGGTCAAGCATATAGAAGAACATGATCACAACAAAGCTTACAATAGCTGCAACGATCTGGCTCTCGGTGAGAGAAGAAACGAAAATTCCTATCGAAATGAAAGACGCTCCGAGAAGGATAAGCGCTGTTATAGTTCCGATTATTGTTGCCCATTCAAGTGTTCCTGCAAGAGTATGGAGAACAACGATATATGGGATATAAATGGAAATTGCGCAGAGGAATACGCAGAGTGCAGCAAAGAACTTGCCTGCAACGATACCTGCAAGGCTTATCGGCGCTGTGAGCAGACACTGGTCGGTGCGCTGTTTCTTTTCCTCAGAGAACAATCTCATTGTCATAAGAGGAATAAGTATCATCATGATAGTGAAAACGCTTGTGAAAACGTATGACATATCGGTCGAACCGTAAGCCATGTTGATATTAACAAAATAGTTTCCTGTATAGAGGAAAAATGCTGTAATGAAAATATAAGCAATTGGAGAGGTGAAGTAGGTTTTCATCTCACGCTTGAAAACTGCGCCCATTATTCTTCCTCCTCCTTTTTATCTTCATTTTCTTCCGTAGTTTCTTCTTCCGCAGGGGTTTCGTCAACCTTTTCAGCCTCTGCAGCAGGAGCTTCTTCTGTCTTCTTGACAGAAATATTTACATCGCCGCCCATTGTTATCTTAAGGAAGATATCTTCAAGCGACATTTCGTCCGACTTCATGCCGAGGATGACCCAGTTGCGTGCAACGATGCGCTTGAACAGCTCACGGCGGATATCGCAGTCTTCCTTGACTTCGATCTCATAGTCGTAGATGCCCGGCTCACGCTCCATATCGGCAGTAACGGTAATAACTCCCGGAATTGCCTTTATGACCTTGAGTATCTCCTCACGGCTGCCGTCTATGCGCATGATAAGTCTGCTGTCGGTCTTGATGTTCTTTGTAAGATTTTCGGTAGTATCATCGGCTGCGATCTTTCCCTTGTTGATGATGATAACACGGTCGCAGACAGCCTGAATTTCCGAAAGGATATGTGATGAAAGAATAACCGTATGCTTCTTACCAAGCTTCTTTATAAGTGTTCTTATCTCGATGATCTGCTTCGGATCAAGACCAACGGTAGGTTCGTCGAGGATAAGTATCGGCGGATTTCCTATGAGCGCAGACGCAAGACCGACTCTCTGCTTGTAACCCTTTGAAAGATTGCGGATAACTCGGTCGTAAACATCGGTTATCTTTACAAGGCTGCATACATCTTCAAGATGCGCTTTGCGCGGAAGGCTGCATTTTTTCAGTTCATAGATAAAGCCGAGATATTCCTTTACCGTCATATCAAGATAAAGCGGAGGAATCTCGGGGAGATATCCGATCTCCTTTTTCGCTTTCATAGGCTCGTCAAGGATATTTATCCCATTGATAAGCGCTTCGCCCGATGTCGAAGAGATATATCCTGTCAGCATATTCATTGTTGTGGATTTACCTGCACCGTTCGGGCCAAGAAAACCGAGTATCTCACCGTCGTTAACGGTAAAAGAGATATTGTCAACGGCTTTTTTTGCGCCATATTGCTTTGTAAGGTTTCTGACCTCAATCATTTATCAGCACCGTCCCTTAAAATTACTATATTGATGCCATTTTATCACATAACTGTGTTAAAACTGTGATAAAAACGTCATAGTTTTCGGATATATAATAGACTCTGCTTCAAGATATGCAATTTTGCAATGCATATTATGCAGAAAGCTTTTCAATACCCTTTTTGATACGCTCAATTGTAACAGCCTTGCCCATGATCGCAGCAAGTTCAACTCCGCCGCCGGGGGTGGAAAGCTTTCCGGAAAGAGCAGCTCTTATCGGGAGAAGTATCCAACCAACCTTAACGCCAAGCTTCTCTGCTTCGGCGGAAAGGATGTTGTAGATATTCTCCTCTGTCCAGTCAGCTTCGGAAATTGCTTCAAGAAGCGGAAGCGAAGCCTTTAAAGCTTCAAGACTTGTTTCGGGAGTGGTCTTCATCTTCTTGTTGAAATAGAGGTCAACATCATATTCACGAAGTTCGTCTATAAAGTCAACACGCTCGGGAATCTGTGTGAAAAGCTCTGTTCTCGGCTGAAGCACTCTTGCAAGAACATCAAGATTTACGTTCTCGCTCTTGCAGGTCTGACGGATATACGGAAGAGCCGCTTTCTTGAACTCTTCAAGCGGAAGACGCTTTATCCATTCGAAGTTTATAGCCTTCATCTTCATGGGGTCAAATATCGCAGGCGACTTGGAAAGGCCGTGAATGTCGAATTCTTCAACAAGCTCGTCAAGGTTGAAAATCTCGTTCTCCCCTTTCGGCGCCCAGCCTAATAGTGCGATATAGTTGAGGATAGCAGGGATATAATAGCCTGCCTCAACGAAGTCGCCGAAGTAAGCGTCACCATCACGCTTGGAAAGCTTGTGCGTTTCGTCACGCATGATATGCTCAACGTGGATATAGCACGGAACCTCCCAGCCGAATGCCTCGTAAAGGAGGTTGTATTTCGGTGCGGAGGAAAGGTATTCGTTTCCTCTTACAACGTGAGTAATGCCCATAAGGTGGTCGTCAACAACGTTAGCGAAGTTATATGTCGGCATTCCGTCTGCCTTGATAAGAATTTGGTCGTCAAGGTCAGCGTTCGGAACGGTGATATCGCCGTAAAGCTCATCGTGGAAAGTAGTAGTTCCGTCAAGGGGAACTCTCTGGCGGATAACATAAGGTGTTCCTGCGTCAAGAAGCTTCTGAACTTCATCTGCAGGCAGGTCACGGCAATGTCTGTCATAGGTCGGAGTTATGCCCTTTGCACGCTGTTCCTCGTGAACCTTGTCCATTCTTTCCTTTGTGCAGAAGCAGTAGTAAGCCTTGCCCTTCTTGACAAGCTCCTCTGCATACTGCTTGAAGATACCCATTCTCTCCGACTGGATATAAGGGCCAACGGGTCCTCCGATGTCGGGACCTTCATCCCAGTTAAGTCCGCAAACTCTGAGCGTATCATAGATTACGTCTGTTGCGCCCTCTACGAAACGTCCCTGGTCTGTGTCCTCGATACGGAGAATGAACTTTCCGTTGTATTTTTTTGCGATAAGGTAAGTATAGAGTGCAGTTCTCAGATTTCCTATATGCATAAAGCCCGTAGGACTGGGGGCAAATCTCGTTCTTACGTTTTCTGTATTCATAATATCATTCCTTTCTATATTAATCAGGAATTTCTCTGATTCTTTCATTATTCAAAACCGTTTTTACGTCTATTTTTATCTGCTCTTTAAGTTCCTCAATGCTCCCGAACTTCACCTCGGGGCGAATGAAATCAACAAGCGAAAGCTTAACGTTCTCGCCGTACAGATCGCCGTCAAAACCAATTATGTAGGTTTCGGCAAGAACATCACGGCTGTCCGAAACGGTCGGCTTAACGCCGATATTGGTAACACCGTGATAAAGCTTGTCCCCTATTTGAATTTCCGAAGCGTAAACGCCGAATTTCGGCAGGGCACGTTCGCTTTCAAGCCGCTGATTTATCGTGGGGAAATCTATCGTTCGTCCAATCCTGTTTCCGCTTATTACCGGCAGGCGGAAAAAATAATCATAGCCAAGCAGCTTATTCGCCGCGGAGATATTTCCGTCCGAAATAAGCTCACGAATATGCGTTGATGAGATTTTTCTGCCGTTTTCTTCGCTTACCGCAGGAACCGTTATCACCGTTATGCCGCATTCTAAGCCGAGTCTTTTCAGCGCTTGGGTATCTCCCGAAGCGCCCTTTCCAAAGCGGAAATCCGTGCCGCAGACGACATACCTTGCTTTCAGTCTTTCGCACAGCACTTCCTTGACAAAACGTTCTGCCGAATACTCTCTGAACTGTGTAAAATCGGGCGAATACACATACTCTGCACCAAGCTGTTCAAGCATTGAAAGCTTGTCCTCACGGTTTAAGATACAGCCAAGCCCGTCACCTTTTGAAGTCACCGTAGCTGTGTCAAAGGTAAACACAGCCGCTGATATATCCGTGTGTTCACGAGCGATCGAAGTGGCTTTTTCGATAACGGCTCTGTGACCGAGATGTACTCCATCAAAAAGTCCTGCCGCAACTGCGGTGAAACTCTCGGGAACGGAATTTGTGTCAGTTAATTCTATCGTAAAACCACCCTCAAAAACACTTAAAAGTTCTTGTAAACGGAAAATTCCATTGCATCGGGATCGGCAATACCAAGACCGATAAAGCTTTTATCTGCACCGAATACACGATGAATACCGCCACGCTTTATGCTGCCGCCCATGCGTTTTATATCAAGCTTTACGCCGTTTCTGTAAAGCTTTTGCTGATGCTCGTTAAGCGTGACGGACGGATAATCGCCGAACACCTTTTCTATCGGAAGAAGATATTTTTCGGCTGAATTTCCGCTGTCGGCGTTCGCCTGCAATTCTTCAAGGCTAACGCAGTCGGAAAGCAAAAATCCGCAGGCAGCAGTTCTCACAAGACTTGTCATAACTGCACCGCAGCCAAGCTTTTCACCGATATCGTTTATAATAGTACGGATATATGTTCCTCTTGAACAAGAGATTTCCAGCGTTCCCTCATGCGTACTCTCGTCATATTCCGTGAGGATAAGATTGTACACCGTAACAGGGCGCGGCTTGCGTTCTACCTCTATCCCCTTTCGGGCGAGGTCATAAAGCCGCTGACCATTCACCGTTACTGCGGAATACATCGGCGGTATCTGCATGATATCACCACGAAAATACGTGAGTGAGGCTTCAATTTTATCTGCTTTTACGCCGTCAGCCGAGCCACACTCTTCCATTCTGCCCGAGGAATCCTGCGTATCGGACTTAAAACCGAGTTTAAAACCTGCTTTATATGTCTTGTCGTGGTCGGGGATAATATCACACGCTTTTGTCGCCTTTCCGACAAAAACAGGCAGAACTCCTGTTGCCATCGGGTCAAGAGTTCCTGCGTGACCGAGCCGCTTCAAGCGCAGTATTCCCCTCATTTTTGCGATAACGTCAAACGAAGTGAAGCCCTGCGGCTTGTTTACGCAGATTATTCCGTTCAGATCGTTGTTCAAGCCGCCGATCATGCTTTTTCTCCAAGCGCTTCTCCGACAGCTTTTACTATCTGTGCTTTAGCGTCTTCAATGCTTGTTTCAAATGTGCAGCCTGCCGCCTTTACATGACCGCCGCCGCCGAATTTCGAACATATTGCAGAAACGTCGATATCGCCTGTCGAACGGAGCGAAGCCTTGAACTTATGCTCCTCTTTCTGGCGGATAAAAACGCCGACTTCAATCGTTTCAAGAACGGTCGTAAGTCCTGCGATGCCCTCAAATTCATCGGCAGGGAGTCCTGTTTTGTACATATCATCAAGCGAAACTGCCGCAACCGAGCAGCGTTCATCAAAGTAATATTCCATATTGCCAAGAACGTGCTGTTCAACGGCAATTCTTGCTCTGCTTTTCTGGTCGAACATTCTGCGGTTGATCTTTCCTGCGCCGATATCGAATTTCATCAGCTCGGCAGCCGCAAAATGTGTTTCGGGACCGCATGAATCAAACTTGAAACAGCCCGTATCGGTCGCAATTCCCGTATAAAGGCATTTTGCGATCTGTGCATCACATTCGGTGAGCTTTTCGCTGCTTAAAAGCTTGAAGATAACCTGACAAGCGGCTGCTGCATTGGGTTCAACGAGCGTCCTTTGCGCATAGCCTGTATTTGAAATATGGTGGTCGATGCAAAGTGCGACCTTATCAGCATAATGCGCAAAACTTTTTCCGAGCAGCTTCGGATCTGCTACATCGACCGCAACAACGGTCTGCAGCTCGAAATCCATCGGCTCATATTCTTCATACATGAAATCATAACGCCGTGGAAGTTCATCTGCACAATAGACATTTGCTTTCTTGCCCATTTTGCGCAGTATAGCACAAAGTCCGAAGCCTGAACCTATCGTATCGCCGTCAGGACTTGCATGGGTAAGGATATGATAACAGTCGTTTTCACGGAGAAAATCCGCTGCTTCTTTGAAATTTATCTGCAAATAATCACAACCTTTTATTCGCTCTCATTTTCGTCATTCTCGTCATCGATAGGCAGAATATCATGCAGCATCTGTGAGATCTCTGCCGAATGTTCAATTGAATTATCGGGGATAAAATGCAGCTCGGGACATCTTCTGATATGAAGCTTGTTGGTTATCTCACGGCGGAGCATTCCCGAAGCGTTCTGCAATCCCTTTACTGCGTTCTGTGCGTCCTCAAATCCGTTGAAGCTTGAGATGAAGACCTTGCAATGCGAGCTGTCGCCCGAAAGTTCAACACGGACAACGGAAACCGCCATTGTGTTGACTCTCGGATCCTTTACACGCTCTCTTATAAGGCCTGCGATCTCACGCATTATATCTTCGGAAAGACGCATATTCTTAAAATTAGGCATATATACTCCTTTTATTGCTTAAAAGACTTTATCTACCTTAGTCTGCCTTAGTTTCTTCCATAATATACGCTTCAAAGATATCTCCGACTTTAACATCGTTGAACTTTTCAAGCGTAATACCGCACTCGTAGCCTTCAGCAACTTCCTTTACGTCGTCCTTGAAACGCTTGAGAGAAGACATCTTATCGTCTGCGATAATGATACCGTCACGAACAACTCTGATCTCAGCATTTCTTGTGATCTTACCGCTCAGAACGTAGGAACCTGAAACTACGCCAACGCCTGTGATCTTATAAACCTGACGAACCTCAACTCTGCCGAGGTTTACTTCGTGGAACTTAGGCGCAAGCATACCCTTCATAGCTGTGCCGATCTCTTCGATAGCGTCATAGATGATTCTGTAAAGACGGATATCAACGCCGTCACGCTTTGCACTTTCCTCTGCAACGGGGTCGGGACGAACATTAAATCCAACAATGATAGCGTTTGAAGCGTCTGCAAGCATAACGTCGCTTTCGGATACAGCACCAACAGCACCGTGAATAACCTTAACACGAACTTCGTTGTTGGAGAGCTTTTCAAGCGACTGACGAACCGCTTCGACAGAACCCTGAACGTCTGCCTTTACGATGATAGGAAGCTCCTTGATCTCGCCCTGTTCGATCTGGCTGAAGAGGTTGTCGAGTGTAACCTTCTGATACTGGCTGAAGAGTTCCTGCTTTGCTTCGTGCTTACGCTGTTCAACAAGCTCTCTTGCAAGACGTTCGTCCTCAACAGCGTTGAATGTGTCACCTGCGGACGGAACTTCTGCAAGGCCTGTGATCTCAACAGGACAGGACGGACCGGCTTCGTGAACAACTTCGCCCTTGTCGTTGGTCATAACTCTAACCCTGCCGACAGAAGTACCTGCGATGATGATATCACCTGTGTGAAGAGTACCGTTCTGAACGAGGAGAGTTGCGATAGGACCTCTGCCCTTGTCAAGACGTGCTTCGATAACAGCACCCTTTGCAAGACGGTTTGGGTTAGCCTTATACTCTGCAACTTCGGCAACGAGGAGAACATTTTCGAGAAGTTCGTCAATGCCCATACCTGTCTTAGCAGAGATAGGAACGCAGATAACATCGCCGCCCCATTCTTCGACAACGAGGTTGTGTTCGGTAAGCTGCTGCTTGATATTTTCAGGATTTGCACCCGGTTTATCCATTTTATTGATAGCAACGATGATCGGGATATTCGCTGCCTTTGCGTGGTTGATAGCTTCGATAGTCTGCGGCATGATACCGTCATCAGCTGCAACAACGAGGATGGCGATATCCGTTACGGACGCACCTCTTGCACGCATGGAAGTAAACGCTTCGTGCCCCGGTGTATCGAGGAATGTGATATCCTTATCATTGTACTTAACTCTGTAAGCACCGATATGCTGTGTGATACCGCCTGCTTCGGTAGCAGTAACGTGAGCATTTCTGATATGGTCGAGGAGTGAAGTTTTACCATGGTCAACGTGACCCATTACAACAACAACAGGAGCTCTCTCAACACCCTCGCCGTCATCATCGGAATCGTCGATAAGGCGCTCTTCAATTGTGATAATAACTTCTTTTTCAACCTTTGCGCCGAGTTCTTCTGCAACAAGTGAAGCTGTATCAAAATCAATTACCTGATTTATTGTACACATTTCGCCAAGACCCATAAGCTTCTTGATAACTTCGGTAGCTGTTACCTTAAGTCTTGAAGCAAGCTCGGAAACAACGATCTCATCAGGGATAAGAACCTTAAGCTGCTGCTTTCTTGCTCTTTCAAGCTCAAGTCTGCGGAGCTTTTCTGCTTCGGACTCATGCTTGCTCGAGTACTGCTGCTGCTTTCTCTGCTGTGACTTCTGTGTAAGCTTCTGCTTCTTTGAGAAGTTATCCTTGTGTCTGCCGTTCTGAACAGGAGCGATATTCTCATATTTTTCGTTATATTTGTCAATCTCAACATAAGAGCCTCTTGTATCGACCTTATGGAGCTTCTGATCTACAGTACTGCTTGAAGCGTCAGCGAATTTGAAATCAAGCTTAGTTTTGCTCTGGTTCTGGTTCTGATTCTGCTGCGGCCTCTGATCAGTCTTTTTATTTCTGTTCTGCTCGTTTGCTTTGAGCGCCTGCTGTGCATTGAAACGATCAGCCTTGTTTTTCTGCTCGTTTTTACCGTTCTGGAAGGAAGGCTTTGCTTCCTGCTTGGGAGCTTCTGTCTTAGCAGGTTCTGCTTTCGGTGCTTCTGCCTTAGGTGCAGGAGCTTTTGTCTGCTCGGCCTTTGCTGCCTGCTTAGGCTTTTCCTGCTTTGGAGCTTCTGTCTTGGGAGTTTCTTCCTTCTTTGCAGGCTTTTTAGCCGCTTCGGTCTTTGCTGTTTCAGGCTTAGCTGCTTCCGATTTCTTTGCAGGCTTCTTCTCTGCCTTGGGCTCTTCCTTCTTTACAGGCTTAGGCTCGTTTCTCTTTGCAAAATATCCGTCAAAGCTTTCCACCTGATTTGTCTGGGTATAATGTTCGAGGACGATATTAAGCTGCTCCGGTGTAAGGCTTGCGGCAGCTTTTTTCACCTCTCCGAATTTTTCTTCAATAAAATCTATAAGCTCCTGATTGGAAATACCAAAATCCTTTGCAACATCGCTAAGTTTCTGTTTTGACTGCGCTTTAGTGCTACTCATAGGCTGATTTACCTCCATTAATTCTTTATTCCGAAGTCCTCGCCGATAAGACTCTGTGCCTTTTGGGCGAACCCCTTGTCACATACTGTGATGATACCGACTTTTTTCCCTATTCCGTGAAAAAAGTCATCTATTGTAAAACTTGTTTTAACTGTTTTTACGCTGTATTTATCCGAGAAGAAGCGAACCTCTTTTTCGGTTTTCGGTGATATGTCCGAAGCTAATAACACAAGCTCGGCTTTACCCTTTTCGGCTGCCTCTTTGGACATATCAAAGCCCATTGCCATTCTCCCCGATTTTCTGCATATCGAAAGAAGTCCGAAAAGCTTATTCTCCATTTTCCGAAAGCTCCCTTTCCATATTTGCATAAACCTCGTCATCAATGCGGCAGGAAAAGGACTTTTCAAGCTTTCTTGCCTTTCTCGCTTTTTCGAGGCATTCGCAGGAGCGGCATATATAAGCGCCCCTTCCTGATTTTTTACCCGTAATGTCAAGGCTGATATCCCCCTCGGGAGATTTCACGATGCGGATAAGCTCTTTTTTAGGCTTCATCTCGCCGCAGCCGATGCACATTCTCATGGGAATTTTTTTTACACCCGGCATAAATAACCTCCGTGTATTACTCGGTGGGGATCTCAGGCTTGATGTCTATCTTATAATCGGTAAGACGTGCTGCAAGCTTTGCATTCTGTCCCTTGTTACCGATAGCAAGTGAGAGCTGATTGTTCGGAACGATGACTGTGCACTTCTTCTCCTCGCCCTCTTCCTTTGTAACGCTGATCACCTCTGCCGGAGCAAGAGCGTGAGCAACGAATACTGTGATATCCTCATCATAAACGATGATGTCGATCTTTTCTCCGCCAAGCTCTTCAACGATCTTTTCGATTCTTGAATGCTTAGGTCCGATGCAAGCACCTACCGGGTCAACGTTAGGGTCGTTGGAAGCAACTGCGATCTTGGTTCTTGAACCAGCCTCTCTTGCGATGGATTTTATCTCAACAACGCCATCATAAATTTCAGGAATCTCAAGCTCAAAAAGACGCTTTACAAGGTCGCTGTGACGGCGTGAGATCTTTACTGCAGGTCGTTTTTCGGGATTGATGATATCGCAGACATAAACCTTAACGATCTGACCTTCCTTAAGAACTTCTCCCGGGATCTGCTCTTTCTTGAGCATATAAACTTCATGACCGTCAATTGTAAGGCTCATATTTCCTGTACCGGGTTCAATTTTCTGAACGGTCGCGGAAACAGCTTCATGGATCTTATCCTTGAACTGACCCATGATCTTGTCACGCTCAAATTCCTTCATATCGTGACGGATAGACTGCTTTGCATACTGAGCTGCAATACGTCCGAATTTTGCAGGTGAAAGCTTGAAAGGAACTCTGTCGCCAAGCTGTGCGTTCGGGTCGCATACTGCTCTTGCTTCGTCAATGTTGATCTCGTTGAGGTCGATAGGTTCATCGTCAACAACAGTTCTGAGAACGCATACATCAAATCTCTGCTCCTCTGGGCTGATGTTTACAACAAAGTCATCACAATATTCATATTCTTTTCTGACAGCTTTAAGTATTGCCTGACCGATCTTATCCGCAAGTACGTCAACGGAAATATTATTTTCCTGTGCAAGCATATCAAGCGCTTCAAAAAAATCCTTGATAAACTGTTGTCCCTTGTTAACCTCTTGTCCTTTAGATTTTGCTCTGCTCATTTTTTGTGATTCCTCCTAATATATTAATGAAATTATTTACTTGTTTATTCGTCAAAGTCATCGCCGAAGAGATCTTCGTCATCGGCAAGCTTTACAAACGCAGTATCGGAAAGCTTTATCACGCTTTCTTCGCCGTCCCTTGCAACGGTTATCGTGTCCTTATCATACGATTGGAGCGCAGCAATGATCTCCTTTTCACCGTTTTCATTTTCACGGATAAAGCGCACTCTTACTGGACATTCGAGGAACTTTTTGAAATGCTCCTCTTTCTTAAGCACACGTCCGATCCCGGGCGAACCGACTTCCAGTATATAGCTCTGTTCAATAGGGTCTTTTTCATCGAGCAGCTTTGACAGCGGACGGGTAACATTCTCGCAGTCGTCCATGCTTGCCATTTCGTTCTCCCTGTCGATAAAAACACGGAGATACCAATAAGCACCTTCCTTTTCAAAGACGATATCCCAAATTGAAAGTCCGAGTTCGTCTGTGATAGGCTTCACCATTTCATAGACTTTGGCGATAGTATTACCGCCCTTTCCGCTCTTAGCGTTTTTTCCTGACATTTCATCAATCCCTTCATACAAAAGCAAAAGGTCGGAAGATTTCCGACCTTTCTTAATAATGTTACATATATTATAACACATTTCCGGTCGTAATGCAAGCCCTTTTTCAAAAAAAGACTAAAAAACATACAAAAACGCCGCACATTTAAGTGCGGCGCCTAAAATAGCGATTTGGTCTGCTATCATTAGAAAGCAGAGAGGAAGAACATCAAAGCCTTCTTAACAGTACCCTCAACGTGGAGCGAACCGTCAGCAAGAGCGTCATAAACGCTGAGCTTGCCGTCAAGGACCTTGTTGTAAGCGTCTGCATCAGCTCTTACATATACATCATAATCATCGTATCTGTAAGGTTCAACTGCAGGCTTTCCTGCTTCGCTGAGGTAAACATAAAAGATACCTTCTGCAGAACCGCTAAGCTCAACATTTACAGCGATAGGATATTTAACCTTATCAGTCTTTACAGAAGCAAACTTCTTCTGTGACTTAGCAACTGCAGCTTCATAAGGAGAAACCTTAGGAGCCTTCGGTGCCTTAGGAGCTTTTGCAGCTGTCTTTGCAGCAGGCTTAGCCTCAGTCTTTGCAGCGGTCTTCTTTGCGGCAGGTTTCTTTTCAGCAGTCTTCTTAGCAGCAGGCTTTTTCTCAGCAGGCTTCTTTTCTTCTTTCTTAGGAGCCGGAGCAGCCTTTGCAGCAGGAGCGGCAGCCTTTTCTGCAGCAGGCTTTACTTCTGTAGTAGCAGCCTTAGGAGCAGTTGCAACGGGTGCAGCTGGCTTAGTTTCAGCAGTCTTTACAGTATCATTCTTTTTAACTTCGGTAGCTGTGGAAGTTGCTTTCTTTTCTGTGTTTGCCATATTGATTCCTCCATACAATTTCAGATACAGGCGAATGATCTATACGCCTTCAAATTATCTTTAACTTACGGTTCAACTGCGAACAGTTTAATACTTAGAACTGACAATATTATATAACTTTTTTTCCAAAAAGTCAACGTTTTATGAAAATTATCTAAAAAAAGTCTAAAAAACATGAAATTTAGTTGCATCTATTATAGCAATATGCACTTAAACCGATGTAAATTCAGCCTTTAAGCCCTCTTGACTGTCTGTCCATATCCTCAACAACGATATCATATATTTCACCGAGAGAAGCGCAATATTCAAGCACCTTCCACGGTTCGTTGGTATGGAAGTGTATCTTGATAAGCTCCTCATCGCCGACCGCAAGCAGGCTGTCGCCCTTGAAGTTGCTGCGGAAATACTCATCAATGCTGTCCTCGTCAAGATTATCGCCCTCAATAAGCAGCTGTGTATCATAACGGAATTCTATCATTTACGATTATTCCTTCCCGTTCTCATTCCTTTACTCCATTGACGAGTTCGTCAAGCATCTTCGGAAGCTCGGTATCCATGTTTTCATTGCTGAACTGGCAGGTTCCGACAGCCTTGTGTCCGCCGCCGCCGTATTTAAGCATAAGGTGACCGACATCAACATTCGATGTTCTGTTAAGTATCGAATATCCGACAGCTGCGCTGCAGCCTACGCCGCCCTTGCCGTTAACGATCCATGCGGAGATGTTCTGCTCGGGATAGAGGCTGTAAATAAGGAATCTGTTTCCGGAATAGATCGGGTCAACACCTCGAAGGTCGGTGATGATAACATCCTTTTCGATGCGTGTATGAGCCTTTACCATTTCCTTGAACTTTTCTGTCTGCTCGTTGTAAACATCGATACGCTCCTTTACATCGGGCAGAGCAAGTATCTCTTCAGTATTCATTGTGCGGCAGCAGTCGATAAGCTTTTCCATAAGCTGATAGTTGGAGATCGTAAAGTTTCTCCATCTGCCAAGACCGGTTCTCGGATCCATAAGGAAGCCGACAAGGATCCATCCCTCGGGGTGAAGTATCTCTTCCCTTGTGAGGTTTCCGCTGTCTACCTTGTCAACAGCGACCATCATTTCGTCATAGTGAGAAAAGCGTTCTTCGCCGCCGTAGTAATCATAAATAATTCTTGCGCAAGAGGGAGTTATCCTGCTTTCACCGACATATTTTCCCTCAAGCTGATTTCTTTCGAATTCGCTGGAATGGTGGTCGAACCAAAGTCCGCAGCCTTCTACAAAAGGAACATTTGCAAGGCAGTCATCCTTTGTGATCTCAACAAGTCCGTCCTGAAGATCTTTCGGGTGAACGAACTTCCAGTTGTCGATAACGCCTACATCTTTAAGCAATGCACCGCAGGCAAGTCCGTCAAAATCCGAACGTGTAACAAGTCTCATATATACAACTCCTTAAAAAGAAAGATTTAAAGATACACAACTATTCTATCATAAAATCATTATATTACATTTCCAAATTTTTTTCAAGATTTTACAATAAATTTCTTAAAAGATTGTACAAAAAGACGATAAAACGAAGATATTTTCGTTGAGTTTAGCAATCAAGTAAAAACCTGCTCCATATCTGCACAAGCTTTTCAAGTGAAAACGCCGCATTTGCAGGACTTGTTGACGGCAAAACGCTTATCATTTCAAAAAAACATTCCTTCTGATATTTCCGAAAGAACTTTTCTGCAGTCTTTCCGTTGAGCAGTATCTTTGATACACGAGAGCCTTGGACAATGCTTTCAATATCCGCAGGAATAACATTTTTGATACTGCTGTCGCTTGAACCGATTATGTCGCAGCTGTATATCACATCGTAAAGGGCTATACCGTGCCTTTCGAGCAAAGCTTTTTTCTCTGTGACATCCGATGGGACCTGCTCACCGTAAACCGAAGCAAGCATTTTCCAGAATCTGTTCTGCGGATGTCCGTAATAGAATCCCTGCTCTCTCGACTTTACCGACGGAAAGCTGCCGAGGATAAGTATCTCCGAACTGCTGCTGTAAAACGGTGGAAAGGTATGGGTTATATGCTGATATGTGTCCTGATTTTGTTCCATTTCATCATCTCCGTTTTTTATTTTACTGCATTACGAAGAAAAAATCAAGGTTTAGTGATCCCGTGTTTTTTCAGTCAGGATTCAAATGTCTGACAACAAAAAAGGCAGCAACATTAGGGTATTACCGATAAAGAAGTATTTATCGGTACCAAGCCGCCTTCTTTGAGCATTTCGTAAAGTAACCTACGAATTGCCCAAGGGGGCTCCCCTTTAGGGTACTACCGATATAGAAGTATTTATCGGTACCGAGCCGCCTTCTTTGAGCATTTCGTAAAGTAACCTA
>JBJEQL010000112.1:0-17964 GCA_051881735.1 Oscillospiraceae bacterium | reverse complement strand
GATATCTGTACATTGTCCCGAAAGTCCGCCGCCGCCGATCAAAGGCTGGTGAATGAGAATTTCCGAATTCGGCAATGCAAGACGTTTTCCCTTTGTACCGGAAGAAAGAATCAGCGAACCCATTGAAGCTGCAAGTCCCATACAAATTGTGGAAACATCACACTTAATGTAATTCATTGTATCAACAATCGCAAGACCTGCAGTTACAGAACCGCCGGGGCTGTTGATATACATACAAATATCCTTTTCGGGATCCTGACCTTCAAGGTGCAGAAGCTGTGCAATTACAACACTTGCAGACGCATCGGAAACCTCTTCGGAAAGAACGATGATTCTATCATTGAGAAGACGAGAGAAAATATCATACGAACGTTCTCCTCTGCTTGTTTGTTCTACAACATATGGAACTAAACTCATAGCTGTACCTCACTTTCTGATATACATATATCCAAGCTTTTTTCAATTACAAAAATTGACAAATTCTGTAATTCCTTAATATACCATACAAACCACCCTCCAAAAATGAAGGATGGTTTGTTAAAAGGTTTTTAATTATTCAAAATTAGCCTTCGATTTTTGCGCTGTCCTTAACAATTTTAGCTGCTTCGGAAACCTTCATATCAGCCTTAAGACCGTCAACGCTGATGTACTTCTTAACCTGGTCAACAGGCATATTGTACTGTTCTGCGATCTTAGCATATTCCTCTTCGATCTTTTCATCGCTGATCTCAACATTTTCAATTACAGCGATCTTTTCAAGAGCAAGACGGATCTTAACTTCCTTTTCAGCTCTGTCAGCAAAAGTCTTTCTGAAATCAGCCATTTCAAGGCCTGTATATGTGAGATACATATCGAGAGAAATGCCCTGCTGTGAAAGCTGCATCTCAAAATTACGAACCATGTCGTCGATCTGTGCATCATACATTGCCTGAGGAACTTCAGCAGTCATCTTTTCGATAAGAGCCTCGAAAAGCTGGTTGTCAGCAGCGTTTTCTGCAGACTTTTCAGCATTTTCTTCAAGCTTCTTTCTGTAATCAGCCTTAAGCTCGTCAAGTGTATCGAAATCTGTTGCATCCTTAACAAATTCATCGTCAAGAGCAGGCAGTTCCTTAGCTCTGAGTTCATGAAGCTTGATCTTGAACTCGGTAGGCTGACCTGCAAGTTCCTTCATCTGATAGTTCTCAGGGAATGTTACATTGATAGTAAATTCCTCTCCGGGCTTCTTGCCAACGATCTGCTCTTCGAATCCGGGAACAAACTGACCTGAACCGAGTGTAAGCTCATAGTTCTTTTCAGAACCGCCTTCGAATGCAACGCCGTCCTTGAAGCCTTCAAAATCGATAACAGCAACATCGCCGTTTTCAGCAGCTCTGTCTTCAACTGTAACCATTCTTCCGTTTCTCTCTCTGAGAGCTTCGATTGCCTTGTCGATCTTTTCGTCTGTAACTTCTTCAACAACCTTCTTAACTTCGATTCCCTTATAATCGGAGATCTCAACTTCAGGCTTTGCTGTGCAGGTAACTGTGAAAACAACACCTTCAGCCTTGCTGATGCTCTTAACACTGATGCTCGGTGAATCAACGAGATCGATATTAGCTTCATCTACTGCAGGAGCAACTACTGTAGGAACAAGCTCATTTACAGCATCCTCAAAGAATACATTTTCGCCATAGAGTTTTTCAACCATTTTTCTGGGAACGCTTCCCTTTCTGAAACCATTAACAGCGATATTCTTCTTAGCCTTTCTATAAGCCTTTTCAATAGCATCTTCAAACTGAGCTGCGTCAGCTGCAATCTCAAGCTCGTAAGTATTTACATCTGTTTTATTTGTTGATACTAAACTCATTATAACTTCCTCCATTTTTTAAACAGCATTGATTAATTATAACATATAATTATTTATATTACCATATTTTCGACTGTTTTTCCACGTTATAAACAATTTACATAATTAATTTAGGGCAAAATTGCACAAAATCACCTGCTATTAATTGGTAATTGATTCCATCAACTTCTCCGCAGACAGCAAAACGGTGTGCATTTCCGTGCAAATGTCCATAGTAACATTCCTTGATATCATATTTAAAAAGCACATCGAGTATCTCACGATTATAATCATTTGAAAAAATCGGAGGATAATGCAGAAAAACAATAGGCTTTTTACCGTCACTAAGCGCAGATTTTATAGACGTTTCCAGTCTTCCTGCTTCACGCGCAAGAACCTTTGCATCGGCCGGCTCTTCGGTATCCTTTATCCAGCCTCGTGTTCCGCAAATACCATATTCCCCATAGGAATAATGATTATTGTGAAGAATCGTGATCGTATCAAAACCGTTATCTTCAAGAAAGCGGTTCATCTTTGCCATTGAGTTCCACCAATAGTCGTGATTACCTTTTAGAATGACCTTCCGGCCGTTCAAGCGATTGATAAAATCAAAATCCGCCTTTGCCTCATCAAAATTGATCGCCCATGAAATATCTCCGGGTATTACCACCGTATCATCCGCCGAAACTGTATTCTGCCAGTTTTTTTCAAGGCGATCAACATGGTTGTCCCACCCGGGAAAGATATTCATCGGTTTATCGACCGAAAGTGAAAGATGCAGGTCAGCGATTGCATAAAGCGACATTATTTACCTGCTTTTTATCAAAGACCAAGCTCGCCGAGAACATAGTTCTTCTGTTCTTCCTTAGAGATAACCTTACTGAAACGTACAGGCTTTGTGCGGAGTGCAGCAAGAGATTCAGGAATATCATAGCCGGAAAGCTCGTGAAGCTTATCGATCATATCGTACTCATCAAGATCAGACTTTTTGCCCTCAATTGCTTCGAGAACGCTTGCGCTGAACTTATACGGGCTTGCAGTTGAAGCAATGATCGTCTTAGTAGTATCACCTGTTTCAGCCTTATAATCTTCATAAACCTTAACTGCAACAGCTGAGTGTGTATCGAGAGTATATGAATACTTGTCAAAAACTCTCTTGATAGTGTCCTTAGTTTCAGCATCGGTGCAGAAGCCTGCGGAGAATTCTTCCTTAAGCTTTGCCTTGATGTCATCGGAAACTTCATATTTGCCTGCGCTTGAAAGCTGGCCAAACCACTCTCTGATCTGAGCGTCGTTATAACCGGTCATGATGTAGAGAAGTCTTTCAAGGTTGCTGGAAATAAGGATATCCATTGAAGGAGAGATCGTTGTGATGAAATCTCTGTTTCTATCATAAACACCTGTTGTTAAGAAATCTGTGAGGACTTTGTTAGAGTTTGAAGCACAGATAAGCTTGTTAATGGGAAGGCCCATATTCTTTGCATAGTAAGCAGCAAGAATGTTGCCGAAGTTACCGGTCGGAACAACAACGTTGATCTTGTCGCCCGGCTTGATCTCTTCATCCTTAACGAGAGTTGCATAAGCCGAAATGTAATAAATGATCTGCGGAGCAAGACGTCCCCAGTTAATGGAGTTTGCGCTGGAGAACATAAGCTTGTTTTCGTCAAGCTTTGCTGCGATCTCAGCATCACCGAAAATATTCTTTACACCTGTCTGGCAGTCGTCAAAGTTGCCCTTAAGAGCACAAACAGCAACGTTTTCTCCGTCCTGAGTAGTCATCTGACGCTTCTGCATTGGGCTTACGCCGTCCTCAGGATAGAAAACCATGATCTGTGTTCCGGGAACATCTGCAAAACCTTCAAGTGCAGCTTTACCGGTATCGCCCGATGTTGCAACGAGGATAACGATCTTCTTGTCGATATTGATCTTCTTAGCAGAAGTTGTAAGTAGATACGGAAGGATCTGGAGTGCCATATCCTTGAATGCACAAGTCGGACCGTGCCAGAGTTCAAGAACATAAGTACCCTCAAAAAGATGAGAGATCTCTGCGATATTTTCGCTATCAAAACTTTTTGTTGTATAAGCGTTGTCTGTGCAGTAATGAATCTCAACGTCTGTGAAATCGGTAAGATACTTTGCGAAAATATAAGCTGCTCTGTCGGAATAGCTCATATCGCCAAGCTTAACGATCTCATCCATTGAAATCGACGGGATCTCTTCAGGGACAAAAAGTCCGCCGTCCTTTGAAATTCCTTGAACAATTGCTTCTGCAGACGTAATTTTTACGCTGCTGTCACGGGTGCTTTTGTAATACATAATTCAACAATCCTTTTATAATATAGTCATTATATCGCTTGCATCAAATGCATTTTCGACATAATTAAATCCAACAATTTTTTTACCGTCGGCAATGATCTGAACAACATCAAACCGAGGCTGCAGATCGTGAGGAAACTTTAGTGAATACAGTTCGGATGTACGGATAATAAGCTGTTTTTTACGCTTTGTTACCGCTTCAAATCCGCTGACCATATAATCCGGAGTACGGGTCTTGACCTCGATAAAAGCGATGATTCCATCCTTTTCAGCGATTATATCTATCTCTCCGCCTTTAACACAGAAATTTCGCTTTAAGATCTTATATCCCTTTTTCTCCATGTAAAGCGCAGCGACATTTTCGCCGAACACCCCAAGTTCCTTTGCGGTCATATCTTTTCTCCGCCGTTTTTGGCGTAAAGCTTACGAAGGAAAGTTTTTCTGTGGACAGGAGATGCGCCGTATTTTAAAATAAGCTCATTATGAAGCTTAGTGCCATAGCCCTTGTGTTTTTCAAATTGGTATTCGGGATATTCCACAGCAAGCTTTTTCATATAACGGTCACGCTCGACCTTTGCAAGTATTGACGCAGCCGCAATGCTTGCCGAAGTTCCGTCACCCTTTATAAGCGTCTGAACATTACAGTCAAGCGGCGGAGTTCTGTTTCCGTCAACAAGCGCAAGTACGACATTCGTGCCAAGACCTTCAACAGCACGTTTCATCGCAATGAAAGTCGCTCCAAGAATATTGAACTCGTCAATCTCCTCAACACTTGCCGTTGCAATGCAGTATGCATCAGCTTTTTCGATGATTTCATCATAAAGCGCTTCACGTTTTTTTTCGGAAAGCTTCTTGCTGTCGTTTATGCCTTCGATAACAAGTCCTTCGGGAAGAATGACCGCCGCAGCATATACATCACCGGCAAGAGGTCCCCTTCCTGCTTCGTCAACACCGCAGAAGATACCATTCTGCTTCCTGAACTCGGAATCATACTCAAACAGCGTCATTTTCGTTCTTCCTTTCGCCCTTTTCGGGGAGTTCAAGAGTAACTCTTCCAAGCTTTCCGCTTCTGAATTCATCAAGTACAGTAATTGCAGCTCTTTCGGTATTGATCTCACCGCCGGAAATCAACATTCCACGTGCCTTTCCGACCTTCTGCAAAATTTCATAACCGTCCTCTTCGGGATCGGTTTCAATTTTATATCGTGCGCAAAGCGTGTCCTTATACATATCATTAAGAACAAACAGCAAGCGTGAAGCAAGTGCTTCAACATCCACAACATCGTCCTTAACTGCGCCTGTAAAAGCAAGTCTTTCGCCGACAGTTTTATCTTCAAATTTAGGCCAAAGCACACCCGGCATATCCAAAAGCTCGACATCATCGGCTATTTTGACCCACTGCTTGTTGAGTGTGACCCCCGGTCTGTCCTCGACCTTAGCCTTTTTCTGTTTTGCAAGGCGATTTATAAGTGAGGATTTTCCAACATTTGGGATTCCAACTATCATAACGTGCAGAACACGTCCCGACATACCCTTTGCTTCAAATTTCGCAATAGTATCTTTAAGGACGCTTTTAACAGCAGGAACAAATTTATTCACTCCTCTGCCGCTGCGGCAGTCGGTTGGAATAGCTGTGATACCCTTACTGTTATAGTATGATATCCACTTCTGAACAGCCTGTTCATCGGCGGTATCGCATTTATTCAGTATAACGATTCTCGGTTTGCCTTCGATCAGATTCTGCAGATCGGGATTCCGGCTGGAGATCGGGATTCGTGCATCGATCACCTCTGCAACGGCATCAACAAGAGGAAGCGATGATTTTATCATTCGCTTTGTTTTCGCCATATGACCCGGGAACCACTGAATAGATGGTATTTCAGTCATTTAAACCTCCGTTTTACGCAGGAACACCAAAGCTTGAGAACGGGAAGATTCTGAGGACAACTTTACCAAGTATCTCTTCTTCCGGTACAAATCCTACAAGTGCACTTCTGCTGTCTGTAGAATTCATTCTGTTGTCGCCCATTACAAACACACAGTCCTTCGGAACTGTCACAGGATACTCGTGACCGCCTTCATCAAGCTGTGTAAGATTATTTATATAGTCTTCCTGAAGAACCTTTCCGTCAACTGTTACTTCTCCGCTTTCAAAGTCGATGTCAACAGTCTGACCTTCAGTTGCGATAACTCTCTTGACAATGACCTTATCAAGAATAGGATTATCATTGTTTACGATAACAATATCACCGTTTTTCGGTGTATAGAAAAGATACGAAACGACAAGTCTATCCTTATCCACAAGCGTCGGGAGCATAGACTCTCCGTTCACGGCAGCAAGTCTGAATATGAACGTAAAGAAGAGAATAACCGCAAAAAAAGCAATAACAAGAGTTTCTACCCATTCAAACAGATTTTCCGAACCGGAGATCTTCTTTTCTTCCTCGTCAAGAACCTCATAATTAAGCTCATACTTTGCCATAACCGTCAATCCTTTCCAATTGTGAAATTTAAGTGCTGAATGTTTATAATAATTTTACATTTTAAACATTGAATGAATAGCAAAAAAGGGACAAAATGTCCCTTCTCGGCTTTCAAACCAAACAAATCAGTTGATCTGCTCTTTAACCTTAGCAGCCTTACCAACTCTGCCACGGATATAGTAGAGCTTGCTGCGACGAACCTTACCGCTTCTAACGAGTTCAACCTTCTCAATGATCGGAGAATGAACAGGGAAAACTCTTTCAACGCCGCAACCGTGTGAAAGACGTCTAACGGTAAATGTTTCATTGATACCGCCGTGCTTCTTAGCGATTACTGTACCTTCAAAAATCTGAATTCTGTACTTGTCGCCTTCCTTGATTCTAACGTGAACCTTTACTGTGTCACCGATGTTAACAACAGGTGCGTTTTCTTTCATGCTGCTCTGGCTAATAAGTTTGAGTGCGTCCATGGATTAATTCCTCCTAAAATTTTCAGACATTCTTACCTCACGCAAGTTGATCGTATAAATAAAGCCGATCTGTGGCAGCGGACTGTCCTTTTAATGTCAGCCGTATTTTTACGGCGGCACTAATCTCGCCGGTATAACAATGATTTTGGCATAGTTATACTAACGGATTTTCAAATGCTCTTTTATTTTAGCACATTGTTCTAAAAATTACAAGGGATTTTCGGAAAAAAATCATAATCTGTTGATTATACAAACTGTTCGCCGCTATTTTTTAAAATTTTTGTACGTTTTGTACTAATCTTCAGATCATCAATACCGCAATATCGCTGTAATGCCTCTCCAAATACATTTGAATTGATATTAAGCTCCTGTCCGGCAGGAAGTCTGACCGTTAAAATAACATTGTTTTCCGCAATATTCTTTGAAATAACGTTAATACTCGGCTTGATATCCATCAGGATCATGCCTTTTTTCTTAGAATGCTTCTCCGCTTCGATCTTATCAAGACTCATCATTTTGTCAAAGCAATCCAGAATCGTTTCCGCAGAACTCTTTTCGCTTGAAAGAATAAACTCATATTCGGAAAAAGCGATTTCTTTGTTTTTGAATACCGGGGCAGCCATTGAAACAAAGTGAAGTCCCTCAGGAAGCACGTTATTGATCGCAGTCAGCATTTCATCATAGGGCATCTGCTTTATTACCTCAAAGTCCATGATCTCGCAGCTGCTCTCAACTCCGAGTGCAAGCGCAAGCGGAAAATTAAGATATATCCTCGGATTGAAGCCCTCCGAATACCACACAGGAAGTCCGGAACGTTTCATAGCGCGCTGCATTGTTCTGAACAAGTCAAGATGTGATATAAAAACAGCCCTGCCTTTTTTTTCGAATACTCCCCTGACTTCAAATTTCTCAGTCAAAGCAAGGACCTCCCATACATCTGTTTACACCGCATCCTGCACATTTTTCACGGCAGTTGGGCGTTGTTACCGCATTATGTGCGGTTTTGTTTTCCCTTACAAGAAACTGCTTTGATACATAGTAATCCAAGTTATCCCATGGGAAAAGCTCGTCATATTCTCTTTTTCTGCAAGCATAGAAATTCATATCAAGTCCGTTTTTCTCAAATGCTTCGCACCATGCGGAATAGTTATAGTGTTCATCCCAGCTGTCAAATTTACAGCCGTTTTTCCAAGCGTCGTAAATTACGGCAGAAAGACGTCTGTCACCTCTTGCAAGCACCGCTTCAAGGATAGAAACACGGTATTTGCTCCAGCTTACGTTGATATTTCTGCTGCCCTTTGTTTCGGAAAGAAGTATCTCCTGCTTATGTTTAATTTCTTCTTCCGTTGCCTGCGGTTCAAACTCAAACGGAGTGAACGGCTTAGGAACAAAGGTTGCACAGCTGATAGATATCTGTATGTGCTTTCCTCTCGGGCGGTTCGGATTCTGATAAAAAAGATCGCATATCTTCTTTGCAAGCTCGGCAATACCACGGATATCATCATCCGTTTCGGTAGGAAGTCCAAGCATGAAATAAAGCTTTACCGCTGTATATCCGCCGTCAAATGCAAGCTTGCAGGCACGGAAGATCTCTTCCTCGGTGATGTTTTTGTTTATAACGTCACGAAGCCGCTGTGTTCCTGCTTCCGGCGCAAATGTAAGACCACTTTTGCGGACTTTCTGTATCTGATCCATAAGCTCCTTGCTGAAACGGTCGATACGCATTGACGGAAGTGACAGATTTATGCGTTCATTCTCTGTATAGTTCGAAAGCTTTACAAGCATATTTTCAATGTCAGAGTGGTCGCTTGTACTTAAAGAAGAAAGTGAAACCTCCTCATAGCCTGTACTTTCACATAAGCATTTGGTTTCCCTGCATATTGTATCGGTTGTTTTTTCACGAAGAGGACGATAGATATATCCTGCCTGACAGAAGCGGCAGCCTCGGATACATCCTCGCAGCACCTCGACTATCACACGGTCATGGACGATCTCGCAATAAGGAACTACAAACTTTTCGGGATAATAAACGCTGCTCATATCTTTTATTATTCTTTTACTTATGACAGGTGCAGCGCTGCTGTTATTCGGAGTAAAGCTTTTTACCCTGCCATCATCTTCATAGCTTACATCATAGAATGCAGGAACATAAACACCCTGAATTTTTGCTGCAGCTTCAAGAAATTCCTTTTTAGATGCGTTTTTCTTCTTCATTTCGACATAAAGATCATATACTTCAAGGTTAACCTCTTCGCCTTCACCGAGAATGAAAATATCAAAGAATTCCGCTATCGGCTCGGGATTGCATACGCATGGACCGCCACCGAGGACGATCGGTGAAAGTTCTGTACGGTCTTTTGCCTTTACAGGAACTCCCGCAAGATCAAGCATATTCAGTATGTTTGTATAGCACATCTCGTACTGTATCGTAAAGCCGATAAAATCAAAATCCTTGATTGGTTCAAGGCTTTCAAGTCCGTAAAGAGGAATATCATTCTCACGCATCAGCTTTTCAAAATCGACATCGGGGGCAAATACACGTTCGCACCAGAAGTTTTCACGTTCATTTGTCAGCGAATAAAGTATCTTCATTCCAAGATGTGACATACCTATCTCATAGGTATCGGGAAAGCAAAATGCAAAGCGCATATCAACGTTGTTTTTATCCTTTACGACGCTGTTAAGCTCTCCGCCGATATAACGTGAGGGCGTTTTTACATTCAGCAGAAGCTTTTCAATTTTATCCTTTAGCATAAATCCTCCTAAACCATTACTGCGGTAAAAAGTAAAAACAACAGCGTCAGGTATATTGTAAAATTCCTTGTTCCTGTAATAAATAACATAGCTGCCGTTGCAGGAACGGTTACAACGCTTGCAAAGTTCAGTGCCGATTCAGCCTTCAATGCAAGTCTATATGGCAAAAAGCGGTAAAAAAGCGCTGTTATGATCTTTCCGCCGTCAAGAAAACAAATTGGCAAAGCATTGAAAAGTCCTATCGCAAGATTGACTTTACCAAATTCATCACCTATGCCTAAGATCTGCGTAAATGCATAAATCGCAAGATTTACGGCACAGCCTGAAACTAAAGTAACTATCTCTTTAGAAAACTTGCACAGCATATCGTTGAGCGGACGGATTATTTTTATCCCTGCACCGTAAAAAACAAGCTTTTTAACGGTTTGTCCTGTTGCAAACATTGCGATAAGATGCCCTGATTCATGCAGCAAGCAAGCGTAAAGGCTGTAAACTGTACACTTATTTTCGCTGCAGAGCATCAAAAGTGAAACTGCAGCAAAAAAGCTGAAATCAAGACAGACCTTAACTCCTCTGAACGAAAACTCAATCATAGGAAACAGGCTTTGAGTTTATGAACTCAAGAAATGTTTCAAAAACCTCTTCGGTTTGTTCTGATGACAAATAATAGTTTTCCTTGAATTCATCCGACAATGCTTCGGATATCTCCGGCGCAAACATATTGGCAGCAACAAAAAGAATTGAAATAACAACGCAGATTATCGCCTGAATCGTTATAGTTTCATCAAGAGTGATATACTTTTTTTCATTAGTCTGTACGAAACTCTGAATATTGCTGTCGGATTTCTCTGCATTTTCAGCCGTGTTTTCTGTTGTATTATCTAAATCAGCCATAAAATCCCTCCCGAGATAAATTTATTACGGGAGAGATGATTTTATACTATTATATATTATTTTTTCATTCGTATGATCGAACCTGCAGGATATTCCTTTTCACACGGGATGACAAGCTTCATCATTGCGTGGTTGGCATTTTCGACAAGTTCGCCGTTTTCATCATACATTTCATTTATGGTCATATCGTCATAGTGACAGCCGGGAGCAAGTATCTCGACCTGCGAACCTTGTTCAAAACGATTGCGCTGAGTTGCGTAAATGTTTCCACCTTTACACTCGTCAACAATAGCAACAACATCATATTCACGGATATAACCGCTGTTTTCGTAATACTGGCTGTCTTTCGGATGTCCATAGAAAAATCCTGTGCAGTATTTTCTGTGACTGACCTTGAAAACTTCATCACGAACCCAGTCAGGAAGCTTAAAGTTTTCGGGGTCTTTCTTGTAAATATCCATTGCCATACGATAAGCGTTCGTTACGACTGAAACATAGTATGAGGATTTTGCTCTGCCCTCAATTTTAAAGCTCATAACTCCGGCTTTTGCAAGTTCATCAATATGGTCGATCATGCACATATCTTTGGCGTTAAGGATATACGAACCCTTTTCGTCCTCAAAAATAGGATAAAACTCATCTGTACGTTTTTCTTCCATAAGATGATAACCCCAGCGGCAAGGCTGAGAGCATTCTCCCCTATTTGCGTCACGGTTAGTAAGATATGCAGACAATAAGCATCTTCCCGAAAACGACATACACATCGCACCGTGAACAAAAACCTCAATATCAAGTTCCTTAGGAGTTTTTGCACGTATCTCGGCGATCTCCTCAATTGAAAGCTCACGGGCAAGAACAACACGCTTTGCGCCCATATTGTAAAGCTCATTTGCCGAAGCATAGTTGACTATGCCGGTCTGTGTTGACATGTGTATCTCCATATCGGGAGCGAACTTTTTTACAAGCGACATAAGTCCAAGATCGGCAACTATAACGGCATCAACACCGCTCGCAACAGCTTCTGCCATAAATCCCTCAAACTGTGGGATCTCGTCATTTCTCGGGAGAGTATTGCAGGTAAGATAAACCTTTACACCCTTGGCATGAGCTTCATCAACAGCCGCTTTCATACCTTCTCCCTCGAAATTTTTCGGCGCTGCTCTCATACTGAAAGCTTGGCCGCCTATATAAATTGCATCTGCGCCATAATCAAGCGCAGCCTTGAAACGTTCATAATCACCTGCCGGTGCGAGAACTTCAAGCTTATTTAGATCCATTAATAAAATCCTCACTTAATTCCTGCAAGAACAAGGTTAGCTTCATGCTCATCATTGGTTCTTGCATAATAAACTTCTCCGGTTTCGATATTTGCGCAGAAGAAATAATAGTCGGTATCAGCAGGATACAAAACAGCGTTTATTGCGTCAAGACCCGGGTTGCATATAGGTCCGGGCGGAAGCCCTGCACCCTCGTATGTATTGTATGCCTTAAACATTTCCTTAGACGGGAATTCGATATTCGGCTGAATTATCTCCTCGACATATTTTCTTGTCGGATCGGACTGAAGGAGCGGGAAATTATCCGGATCAGCAAGTCGATTGCGGAAAACTGAAGATACACGCTTCATATCATAAACCGAGCTTGCCTCTGCCTGAACCATAGACGCCATGGTAAGCAGCTCCTCAAGTTCCATTCCAAGATCTTCCATTCTGCCGTAAATATCAGGTGTGATCTTTGTTTCAAAGTTACGGTATAACTTCTTAACAACGATCTTAGGCTCTTCATCAACATAAAATGTATAGGTATCCGGGAAAAGATAACCCTCCATTTTATAGAATTTCATTGAACTTACCTTTACAAGCTTTTCAAAATCAAATCCGTAGCTGCCATTATTGAATTCATGCAGGAAATCGTCTGCGCTGCATACTCCGTTCTCTTCGAGCTTCTTAGCAGCATCAAAAAGCGTGATTCCCTCATAGAACATAATATCTACCGACTCTCTGGTATCGACTGCACCCTTCTGAAGCTCACTTACTATATTTTCATAAGACATATCAGCCGAAAGCACATGTGAACCTGCAACAAATGTACCGTCAGAACCCTTTACACGGGAATAAAAGCGGAAGAAATATGTACTGTCAATTATTCCTGATTCATAAAGAATATCAGCTATTTCGGAAGTTCCAGAATTCATCGGTATATCGACTACCACTTCAATATTCGATTCACCTACTCCGACAAAATCTTTTGCAAATTTCAGCGCAAAAGCAGCACAGAATACAGCGATCGCAACGATAAATGCAGTCATTATCAATCCGAAAATAAGACGTCCGTTTCCCTTTTTTTTACGTTTCTTTCTTATCGGCTTTGGCTTTTCTTCTTCAAAATCGTCATCATCTGTATCATCTTCCGGTTCATCAGAATCGGATTCCGGGCTTTCTGCCGGTTCTTCCGGCTCGTCATTTTTTTCCGATTCTTTTTTATCCGCATAATTTGAATATTCTTCAATAATGCTGTTTACATCAGACGGCTTTTCATCATCATTTAGTTTTCCATCTTCCTGTAAAGCCGATTCGCTTTCCATATTTGTTATTTCCTCGGAAATGTTTTCTTCGGAAGTATTGTTTTCTTTGGGTATATTGTTTTCCAATTCTTTATTTTCGTCCATGATGCGCCTCCTTTAAGCTTTTATTTTCTTTATGTATTTGTCGGTCACAAGCATATCCGCAGCTACGTCAAATTTTCCTCTGACAAGGTTTGAAACTGTACAGCTGCAATACTCAATCCCAATATTATATAATCCTCGGTGTGCAGACAGAAATCTGTCGTAATATCCTTTCCCGTAGCCTAAACGGTATCCGTCCATATCATACGCAAGCGCAGGAACAACGCAAACAGCATCGTCAAAACAGGTCAGAAGCTCGCATTTATTCGGGTCAGGTTCAAGTACGCCAAATGCCCCCGATTCAAGCTGCTTGTCCGAAGTTATGATATAAAAATCCATATTCCGAGTTCCGTCTATACAGCGTGGAGCGGCAACGATCTTACCATCATCAAGCGCAGTATGTATAAGCTGCATTGTATCTACTTCGATATCGGTGGAAACATAAGTCAATACACGTTTGCATTTTTTATACGCATCGGTCGAAACAAGCTTTTTACAGATCTTGTCATCAAGCTCCGTTTTGTTCTGAACAGTCATATCTTTTCTTATCTGCTTGAATTTTGCCCGAAGTTCCTTTTTATATTCCCTTATGTCAAAGTTTCCGTCTGTTACTTGCATAACAGGCCCTCGCTGACCTTCTTGGATTTTTCCTGTCCTGCCATAATCTCAGAAAGCTTGACAGCAAGAGCCATAGCTGTTGCCGGTCCTCTTGATGTTATGACCTTGCCGTCAACAGTAACATCATCATAAGTAATTTCCGCGCCGATCAATTCCTTTTCAAATCCGGGATAACAGCAAGCTTTCTTTCCGTTCAGAACGCCCTTATGTCCAAGAACAGTCGGTGACGCACACATCGCAGAAATATAAAGGTTATTTGCTTGACAATATGATATTGCCTTTGCAACAAAATCAGATGCATCAAGGTTCAGCATACCAGGCATTCCGCCAGGAAGATAGATCATTTCAAGTTTTTCATCAAGTACAGCTGTGCTGTCGTCAAGATCGGCACAGATCGTAATTCCGTGCGAACCTGTAACATTTTTTTTACCTATACCTACAGACGCCACCTCTGCACCGCTTCTTCTTAAAACATCAATTACTGTAACAGCTTCTGTTTCTTCAAAACCTTCAGCAAGAAATACATATACCATATTTAAATCCTCCTCACTTAAATGTGACCATATTTTTTATTATCTGAAATTCGGGACAATATGAACGCTTGGACTTACGCAGTCCTTCTATTCCTAAATCTTCTTCACGGTTGATATAGGTAAACTCGTTCGACTCAGCCTTCGCAAATTCATTCATTATTGCTGTATAGGCGCCGTTGATCGATGGATCAGCTTTTTCAATATGTGTATCCAGCGTATCGGAATTAATGCGGCTGCCTATTGTAAAACCTGCTAACTTACCATCAATGCGGATAACTCCGCCCTTCAATCCAAGTTCTTCAAAGTTGTTGAAAAACGTATTGATAGCAAACTGTTCACCTATCGCAGATTCATCGTCATACATATCATTATCATTATAAGATTCTGCTGCAAACAGGATACAATCATCAAAATCTTTTTCGGTAAGGGGTGAATAACTCCAGTTGTTTTCATAAAATCTATTGAGATGATTGCGCTTACCGTGATACTTTTTGCCTGTTAAGGCTCTGAGCTTTTCAGCAAGATAAATATAGTCATAATCGGCTTCGTCGCTTGAAACGGTAAACTCATTCGGAAAACACTCTTCAAAAAATGCGATATCATCGTTCGACACCGATGTAACACATAGCGGAACGCCTTTTTCTTCGGAATACTTACGCAGTTCGCAGAATAGTTCTTTTCTGTCACCCTGACCTGCAGGAAATGTGAAATGCAGACCATATTTTTCGGATTTAGAGATATAAAAATCCTTGTAGCGGCATATCTCCGTTTCATAAAGCCTGTGCCATGCAAAATTATTCGCAAAAGAATACTCGCATCCGCGAAAATCCGACATTGCAAGCAGTTTTTCTATCCATGGTTTATCACTAAGCTCAATTTTCCTGAAATCAAACATAGACAATTGCTCCGGTTTCTATCTACAATATAACGCAAGCTGCAAAGTTGTTTTACTTTACAACACTTTGTTTATTACATCGATAAGTTTCTGAGTTATTTCTTCGATCGGCAAGGGATTTTCTCCATCGCTGCAGCCTATAACATTCCAGCCAAGCTTTTCAGCGGCATAAAGCGCTGTTTTACGGCAGGTTTTAAGATACGCTATATTAGACTCATGGATATCCTTTTTGCTTTCGTCCCCTTTATAACGTTCACTCATAAGCTTTTGGGATATCTCGATCGGCATATCGAGAAAAACAACGCAGTCAGGGCGTGGAAGTTCAAATTTTGAATACTCATAATCTTCGAGCCATGAAAGATAGGAATCCCACTCACTTTCAGGCAGCTTCGACATCTGATGAATGGCATTTGAAGTCACATATCTGCTCGCTAAAATAATTTCGCCGTTTTTATAGTTCTTTTCCCAATACTTCTTGTAGCTGACATAACGATCAACCGCATAAAAGCTTGACGCTGCGTATGCGTTGATATCAGCGGCATTCTCCGATATTTCACCCGAAAGATACATTTTTACAAGTGCAGAAGACGGTTTATCATATTCCGGAAAGCTAATAGCCTTTACAGTATATTTCTGCGATAATTCTTCCTTTATAATATCGAATTGTGTGGTTTTTCCGCTTCCGTCCAATCCGTCTATAACTATAAGTGTGTTATTCATACGATCACCTTGAAATTAAATAATACATATATAATTATACCATTTTTCCGTCTTTTCGTCAAGGAAAAACAGTTATTTTACATTATTCCCGATAATTTTTTTCATGCTTCGAAAAAATCAGACGAACGCTCTCCGGAACGTTCTCAAGATATAGTTTTACATAATTTTCGCCGCCGTATTCATAGCAATAACAATACATATTCGGATCATCTGAATTCACAAAGTATCTTGAATACACATATTCGGGAACAGAATTTCCGTATGGATAAACTGCGATCCTGAAATCTTCTCCGGCATCAGATTCGGCATAGTTTTCATGATCTTCGGCGAAGCTGTCATAATCACCTGTATTATAAAGAATTTCAACCGAAATATTATTATTTTTCCTTGTAAGGATCATCCGCTCAATACTACCAAAGTCAAATTCCGTATGATCTCTGAGAATGTCAAGCTGTTCCGGTGTAATACTTTCGCCCGTTACGGTTATTGTATAATCACGAAAAATCATGTTTTTTGCAAACTGCACGCCTGCATATATGACCGCAAACAACAAAATGGAAATAACTGTATAAATCACATAATTTTGTTTCGGCTCTTTATGATACTCTTCTTCAGGGATTTCCTGAACAGCGCTTTTTTGTTGATTTTCATCCATAAGTTATACTCCTTTTTATGCAATATACTTAAAATATACCACTAAAAATAAATTTGGTCAAGTAGTAGTGCATTTTTTTTGAAAATGTGCTATAATATAAAAAATTTCTGAAAGAGGAAAACTTATTTTATATGAATTTTAAAGTTAACTGGAGCTGCTCGGACGGAGCATTTGCTGTTCCCGACTGTGCGGTTGATAACATAAAGCTTGCCAGCGGAAAAGCCGTTAAGGTATTGTTTTACATAATGCGATATAAAACTGCTGCAACGGAAAATGCGGCTGATATTGCTTTACAACTTGATAAAAATATGACAGCAGAGGATGTAGAAGATTCACTTTCATTCTGGGAACAGGTCGGGGTGATATGTCCCACTGATTCAGCGGCTTCTGCTCCTACCCAAAAGAATGGTGCTTCAGCAGAAAATAATTCGGCACAGCTTTCTTCCAAGCAGACGATATCTTCTGAAAAAGCAGTTGAACGTGCAGTAAAAATGCTTTCTCCTTCCGAAATTTCTGAAAAAGTAAAGAATTCACAGAATATAGCTTTTTTGCTTTCGGGTGCGGAAAGTATCCTTGGAAAACCGCTCAACAACACAGAACAAAGAACGCTTATCTGGCTCACCGAATACTATTCTCTTGGCTGTGATATTCTTCTTATGCTGCTTGAATTCTGTAAGTCGATCAATAAAACAAACATTGGTTATATTGAAAAAATAGCTGTATCATGGTTTGAAAATGATATAACAACTCATGAACGCGCAGACGCTGAAATAAAGCGGCTTCAAGTATACTATTCACTTGAAGGAAAGATAAAATCACGGCTTGAACTCAATCGTGCGCTCACTCCAAAGGAAAAAGAGATCGTCACAGGCTGGGTCACAGACGGAGTTTCGATCGAGCTTGTCGAAGCGGCATACGAACGAACTGTTCAGGCAACCGGAAAAGCTTCTTTCCCCTACATGAAAAAAATCATCGAAAACTGGCTTATTAACAATATCCGTACTCCTGCCGATGCGGAAAAATTTGAGCAAAGCCGCAATGCTTCGGCTCAGACATCCGATAATGACACACATTCTTATGATATTGACAAGCTGCTGAAATTTGCAAAAAACAATATTCCAAATTTAAAGGGAGAT
>JBJEQL010000111.1:0-18179 GCA_051881735.1 Oscillospiraceae bacterium | reverse complement strand
AAGGACGGCGTTATCGCTGAAGTTCGTAAAAGAGAACACTATGAGAAGCCTTCGGTAAAGCGTAAGAAGAAGTCCGAAGCTGCTCGTAAGCGTAAGTATTAATTTTAATATTATTATCGCTTTAGTTAAGAACGGCGGCAGGTATTTACTGTCGCCGTTTTTATTTTTTGAGCATATATGAAAAACTACATGATCCGGAAACACAAGGATGAATTTATAAAATCGGGAGAGAATAATGCTGTTTAAACCGACAAAAGCATACAAAAGCATTTTAAATATAACTCCGCAGGAGCTTTCGGAAATGGGAGTGAAAGCGGTGATACTCGATGTAGACAATACGCTCACAACGCATAATAATCCCACTCCGATAGATGGGATAGATGAGTGGCTTTCCGCCGTTCGTGAGAGCGGTATAAAACTTATGATAGTATCAAACAATCATGCGCCGAGAGTTGCGCCGTTTGCGGAAAGGCTTGGACTGGACTATGTTCCCGAGGGGGCGAAGCCGCTGCCGAAGGGAATGAGAGAAGCCATGAAGCGAATGGGCGTGAGCAGGAAGGAAACCTGTGCGATAGGGGATCAGATATTCACGGATATTCTGGGCGCAAATTTTTCGGGAATAAGATCGATATTTGTGCAGCCGATAGAGTTTGAAACAAGCTTCTGGTTCAGAGTAAAAAGAACGATAGAAACACCGTTCCGACCGAAGAAATTTATAAAATAATAAGTGCACCCCCGGAAGAATGTTACTTCCGGGGGTGCACTGTATTTCGCTTATTCTTTGGTTTCAAACTGGCTTTCGTGACGTGTGAAGAAGTCCGTTCTGGGTTCGAGGAATTTCAGTTTATGCTCGTTTTCGCCCGAGAGAAGTGTTTCAAAGGTATCAAAAATATGATCCCAATCCCACACTTTTTCATCGATCTGCAGATAATCTCTTACACCCTCTGTGCCGCTTGGAGCGATCGGGTGGAGAAGTATCATTGCTGTTTTTATTGTATGGAACACATCGATGAGCCACTGCTTACGCTTTTCATTATCGTCACTCTTATCGGTTTCGTTCTTGTTCTTTGCCATATACTTGCTTGCTTTTCTGATGTATGAATCGAGGACGTATGTTACCTGGTGGAACTCAAATTTATACATGAAGCGCTCATACTCAAGAATTGCCTTTTCGCTTTCGGCAAGGATTTCGTCCGAAACCTTTCCTATCGGCATGTTTCCGTCAAGGTATTTCTGTGTTTCATAGAAGCAGGTTCTGATAATTCTGTTGAAAACGTTGGAGAGGAGGAAACCTTCCTTTGTTACGGGATCGCTGTCCTCGGGATTTGCGGCAGGATTAAGCGGCTTCGGCTGGAAACTTACCGAACGCATACCAAGTCCGAGTGAAAGGAAGTGCATACGAAGCTGCTCTGCTGTATAATAATTGAGCAGATCCTTTGCCATAGGCGGCTTGACAGAACCGCTGCTTGAAGCTTTTTTATCGAGGAAGAGGATATGGTGATTTGCAACGAGAGTTGAATTCTGCAGCTCTCCCTCCGGAGTTTCTGCTGTTATCTCGCCGCTCTGCAGAGCGCAGAACATTGCAGTCTGTGCAACGCCGTAGAAATAGATGTTATCCTGACCGATGAATTGATATATTCCTGCGTCCTTTGAGCACCAATAGTCACGCCACTTTGATTTATCCTCACCGATAGATTCGAGGTAAGCGACTGTGAATGAGATAGGTGCCCAGAGTGATTCCGGCCATACCCAAATTGTAAGCGGATCTTCGCCTTCGAGGACAGGTGCAGGAACGCCCCACTCGATGTTTCCTGTAAGTCTGAAAGGAACGAGGGTCTTGCCCGTTCTGAAGCGGACGCCCTTTTCCGTAAGTATTTCGCAGGCTTTATCACGCTCGGAAAGCTCCTTGAACTTGATCGTGAAAGAGGTCTTTTTAGGCTCTTCGATAAGTTCATGCTCCGCCATCTGATCTTTGACCGAGAGGTATGTGTCCATGTAGTCGTTCATAACGTAGATAACGGGAGGTTCAAGAAATTCGCCGATAGTTTTCTTTACGACCTGACGGACGTTGTCCTTTTCATTAAGCATCTTCATATAATCGTTAAGCAGAGGATAATAATCAGTAAGCTTAAAATACCAGTTTGTAACGTCGCGGAATACGGGACGAAGTCCTGTGAGGGTCGATTTTGGGTCGATAAGGTTTATCGGCATATACTGATGGCCGAGGTCGCACTCGTCTGCATAGCCCTTTTCCGACTGACAGCCCTGAACGGGGCATTTGCCGATGACTTGTCTGCCGTTGAGGAATGTTCCGACCTTTTCATCGTAAAACTGTGCTGTTGCGATCTTTTTAAGGCAGCCGTTCTCATAAAGTCTGCGGATAAGCTTATCGGACACCATATTGTGTATCTCGCCTGTTCTGCCGAGGCCGGAAGCGCCGAAAAGGTTTGTGCTTATCTCATAAGCTTCAAGTGTAGCCTTCTGATCGTCATGATTTGACTGAACAAAGTCTTTTATTGTGCCCTTGTAGCCCTGTTCTTCGACAAGCTTGCGGTAGCTTTCAGCGATAGGTGAACCGTAGCAGTCTGTTCCGCTGACGAAAATTACATTTTCCTTGCCTATTCTGTCACGCAGGAACCTTGCGTAAACATCGGCGAACACAAAAACTCCGCCGACATGACCGAAATGAAGCTGCTTGTTGCCGTATGGCATACCGCCTGTTATAACAGCTCTTTTGGGGAATGACGGACGGTTGTCCCTTGAAATTTTCTTCTTGTTATATTCGGGATTTGAATTATTGTTTCCCATAACAAAACCTCCGTAAAAATAAACAAAGCACAGCGCATATAGCAGATACGCTGCGCTTTGTCGTCATTGACAATAATATTTTATTAAAAAGTGCTTAGCTTAAAACGAGGATAGCCATATCGCCGTTGTTTGCTTCGCCGGCGTTCTTGATAGCGACAACCATTTTCCAGATTATATCATCTCCGGTCTGACGGAGCGCATCATCGAACGAGGAAACAGCCTTAACGAAATCTTCTTCACCCTTGCCGTCCATATAGCAGGTCATAAGAACCTTATATGCATTGTAAAGTGCACAGAAGAACACATAGTTATCCCAGATATCAAGCTTGTCGCTGCAAGCATAAGGAAGAGAATAAGTCCATACATAATTGATAAGGATATTCTCCATCCAGTCGGAATGATTTGCGAGGAAATCATCTCTGTATTTTTCACGCATTTTGACATATTTGTTGAGATCAACAAGGTTGAGTGTTTCGGGGCCTGATACGCCGAGGTTCTTATAAACCTCCGCCATAACTTCCTTGAATGCCGGAGTGGTTTTCTTTACAGACTTAAGAAGAGAAATACCATCGGCAAGAGAGAATGCCGGATTGAATGCAATGCTGTCAAAGAATTTGAGCGTCTTTTCATATTCGGTATCCATTACAAAACGTTCGATAAATCTCGGGATAAGATTAGGCTGATCCTGATCGATCATGCCCTGAACAGTCTTAACGCCGTAATTGAGCAGCAGCAGACGGCTTTCAAGTGGGATATCCTTGTTCTGGAGTATACCCATGAACAGCGAACGCAGCGACCAGTAATACTGCGCTGTCGGGTTTGCTTCGATCGCAGCCCTTGAGCTTTCGATGAACGGAGCTTCTTTTTCGCCTGTGAGCTGAACCATTTTAAAGGAAAGTGTGGATTCTTTCATCATTCTGCGAACAACGTCGGGGTTACTGAGATAAAGCACATACTCGACCGCTGCAGGGGAAACGATGATGTCGGAAAAATCTTTGTATTTCTCCTCGGGACCTGTTACGTCAACAAGCTCCTTGAAATAAGACGGTGTAAAAATGGGAAATGCCATTATAATTCTCCAATCCCGACGGCAGAAAAGACCATCTGTGCCGCCGTAATTTTATTTTCAACAATACATATTAAATTATAACATATTATTTCCTGAATTGCAAGAAATATTTTGAAAAATATTAAGGTATCATTTCAAAGGATCGGGTCAGTCGTCTTCGCCGCAGCGGAAGACTTTAAGCTCGGTGTTTTCAACAGCCCACTTGATAAGCGGCTCGAAATCAAAGCTGTTCTGTGCAGCTTCAACATCGGCAAGTATCGGCCTTGTTTTCGGATGCTTAGGTGTGAATACCGTGCAGCAGTCCTCATACGGTTCTATTGAGGTTTCAAAGGTGTCTATCTTTCGTGCGATCTCGATTATCTCAGTCTTGTCCATGCCGATAACAGGACGGAAAACAGGTATTCTGCAGGCTGCGTCCGTGCAGACGATAGCTCCGATCGTCTGACTTGCGACCTGACCGACGCTTTCTCCGGTTACAAGCGCCTGAATTTGCTTTTCCTCGCATATACGCTGTGCGATCTCCATCATAAGACGGCGCATTATTATCGTAAAAAGCTCCTCGGGGCAGTTGTCACGCAGCTTTTCCTGGATCTCTGTGAACGGAACGCAGTAGAAAGCGATATCTCCGCACCAAGGAGTAAGCTTCTGACAAAGACGTTCAACTTTGAGCCTTGCTCTGTCGGATGTATAGGGTGGTGAAACATAGTGTATAGCTGAGAGCTTTATGCCTCTTTTTGCCATCATATAAGCTGCAACGGGGCTGTCAATACCGCCCGAGAGCAGTATCATTGCCTGACCCGAGGTTCCGACAGGGATTCCGCCTGCGCCCTTTTTGTTGCCCGAATGTATATATGCTTCGGTCTGGCGTATCTCGACGGTTACAACGACATCGGGGTTGTTTACGTCTACTGCAAGGTGTGGGAAAGCTTCAAGTATTCTTCCGCCGAGCTCTGCGCATATCTCAGGCGAACGCATGGGAAAGTGCTTGTCTGCTCTTTTGGCGTTGACCTTAAAGCTTCGTGCGCATTCGAGGTCTTCGCGGGCATATTCTATCGCAGAGCTTGCGATAACTTCAAAATCCTTTTCAGCAACAAGCGCACGGCAGTATGCTGCAATGCCGAAAACCTTTGAAACGACGTCTTCTACCTCGTCAAAATCGACATCGTCGCTCACCGGACGGATAACAACGGTAGACTGCGAACGCTCATACTCAAATTTGCCGAGTCTTGAAAGTCTGCGGCGGATATTACGCACCATTGCGTCCTCAAAACTGCGCTTATTAAGCCCTTTTATGGCGATCTCGCCTTCTTTTATAAGTATTATTTCACTCATTTAATTTGTCCTCCGAATGAATCATTATATCTTTTTTATTATACCATAATTCAATATGATTTTCAAGTGAGGACGGTATAAAACACATATCTTCCAATATTTTTAAAAATTATTACAAAATTTATTGAAAAATTTTCCTATGAATGTTATAATATGTAATAATTGTCTTATACAGAAACGGAAAGGAGAATGGAGAAATGAAGAAGAAATATATGCGCGTTGCTGTGACAGCTGTGTTATGTATCATCCTGAATATTGCAGGTGGGATCTTTACATCTGCATTTCCTGTGCCTTTTTGGCTCGATACGACAGGAACTATGATATCCGCGTGTATTTACGGTCCGTTTGTCGGAGCTGTTGTGGGATTTGTTTCAAATCTGATATCACGGCTGTTTTTCGGCGGCTCGTCCATTATCTTTTCGCTTATAAATATAATGATAGGAGCAGTAGTCGGATTTATTGCGAAAAAGGGAATGTGCGATTCGCTGTTCGGAGCGCTTTGCACAGGCATACTTGTAGGTATAATAACTGTTGTCTGCGCTGTTCCGGTCAACTGCATACTTTTTGACGGCAGGACAAACACCCTATGGGGAGATGCTCTTTTCGATATGCTTTCACAGTATCGTGTAGGTACTGTTGTAAAATCAATTTTTTCGCAGATGTTCCTTGATATTCCCGATAAGGTGATATCAATCGCTGTGGCGTATTTTGCGGTCAGAGCTTTAAAAAAGCACGGTATCGTTCCGCAGAAAGGTGACTTGAAAAATGAAAATAAAGAATAAGCTTTTCAGATGTTTTTCGGCGTTTCTGTCTATTCTGTTCATGGTATGTGCTTGCTGTGGAATATCCGTAAGTGCCGATGATTCGTCTGATGATTTGCTTTACGGCTTTGATGTTACGCTTTTCAACAGCGAGACCGACCTTGGAACGAGCAGCGTCAATGCGATCGTTCAGTCGGATGACGGATATATATGGCTCGGTACATATACCGGACTTTACCGATATGACGGAACAAGATTCTCGCTTTTCGGTGAGGAAGAGGGTATTGTCAGCGTTCGTGCTCTCTATATTGATACGCAGGGAAATATGTGGATCGGAACAAACGAAAGTTCAGTCTACTGTTACACAGCCGATCATGAGATAAAAACCTTCGGCAAGGAAAACGGACTTAAGGAAAATTCAATACGGTGCTTTACCGAGGACAGCAGCGGCAATATTTTTGTCGGAACGGCAGGAGCTTCTTACCTGATATCTCCCGAAGGGATAGTTTCAGCCTCGCCGTTTGATTCCGACGGCTCATATATAATTTCAGCCGCCGCTTCGGAAGACGGTACGCTCATGGCTGTAACAAACAGCGGAAATCTTTGTGCTTACAAGGACGGAAAATGTTATAAGACCGCCACAGCGATCGACGGAAGTTCTTTTAACTGTGTGAATTATATAGGTGACGGTAAGTTCCTGACCGGAACAGCTCGATTCCGTATATATTGCTGCAGCATTACGAATAACAGAATAAAGCAGGATATGTATGCGAACGTTTCGCCTTGTACATCTGTCGCAAATATCAAGCCTGCCGAAGGCGGCGGATACTGGGTCTGTGCCGACAACGGCTTTGCGAAGATAAGTGAAGATAAAGATATTTCACAGGTTACGCTCGATTATTTCAACAGCAATATTACAGATGCTATCACAGATTATCAAGGAAACGCATGGTTGATCTCCAGTCGTCAGGGCGTTATAAAGGTGACGTCCAATCCGTTCAGGAATCTAAGCAGCAAATACGGATACGGTGAGCAGGTCGCAAACGCTGTGGAGATAAGCGGCGATCTTATCTATATCGGATATGACAGCGGTCTGCAGATAATTAACTCCAATAACGGACAGATCGTTGAGAATTCGTTAGTAAGTGCGCTTAAAGACTGTCGTATCCGACATATAATGGAGGATTCGAACGGATATATATGGATATCGACTTACAGCGAAAACGGACTTATAAAATATGACCCGAAAACGGAAACGATGAAAGCCTTTAATGAATATTCCGCCGGTATGAATAACTCAAAGTTCCGTTTTACATTAGAGCTTTCAGACGGAAGTATCCTTGCCGGAAGTCCGACGGGATTGACATATCTGAATGAGGATAAGGTCATTCATGAGCTTGATTCGTATTACGGTCTGAATAATCCGCAGATACTCTGCGCAGTTGAAGAAGAAAACGGAATGGTGCTTGCAGGAAGCGATGGTGACGGTATATATGTCCTGAAGGGCGGCCGTGTTTATTACCATATCGGCAGCGAAGATATTTCACCTGTTATACTCCGTATAGTTCCATACAAGGATATTTATTTTATAGTTACCGGAACGGGACTTTATACAATGGATAAGGAGTATAAAACGCACAAGATAACATCGTTCCGCTATATCAACAACTTTGATATCTATATTGATGAACAGCGTGACATTGCGTGGATAATGGGCAGCGCAGGCTTGATTTCCGCAAAAGCGGCGGAACTTGCTGCTGACAGCAGCTCCGGTCAGACCATTTACAACCGAAAAAATGGATTCAGCGCATCGATAACCGCAAATTCATGGAATGTCTGCACTAACGACAATTTGCTTATCTTCTGCAGCAGCAGCGGCGTCTATACCGTTTCGCTTGATGAACTTTACAATAGCACGACAGATTACAATATCGCCATAAATCAAGTCAAATTCAATGAATCGGAGGCGGTATATCCGGTCAGCGAAGAGGGATATGCCGGAAGGTTTGTGATACCGTCTTATGCAAAAAGACTGGATTTTGAACCGTCTGTGCTTAATTATACGCTGAGTGACCCGACTGTTCATATCGAGCTTGAAGGCTTTGAAGACAGCAGCATTGACATTACCCAGAGTCAGCTTGACGATGTAAGCTTTACAAATCTAAGATACGGCACATACAAGCTGCGCTTTCAGATACTTGACAACTCTGACGGAAGCGTGAAAAAGGAAGCGGTTTATCTTGTGGAAAAGGAAGCCGAGTTCTACGAAACAACGATATTTGAAGCATATCTTATCCTTATTGCGGCTGCTGTTGTTGCGTTCATAACATGGATAATCACAAAGCTCGGAAGCCTTTCGGTTATACGAAGACAGTATAACGAGATCATCGCCGCCAAGGAAGAAGCAGAACGTGCGAACAACGCCAAGAGCCAGTTCCTTGCAAATGTTTCGCATGAGATACGCACACCTATCAACACCATTCTTGGTATGAACGAGATGATCTACCGTGAAGCCGATAACGAGAAGATAATCAACTATTCGATAGATATAAAAAATTCGGGCAAAACACTTCTTTCGATAGTCAACGATATCCTTGATATTTCCAAGATCGAATCGGGAAAGATAAGGATCATTCCGGGCGAATACGATATTCGCAATATGCTTGTTGATACGATACACATGGCAGAGATAAAGTGCCGTGAAAAGAAACTTCGCTTTATGTATGAGATATCTCCCGATATACCGAGAAACCTTTACGGCGATGAGCTTCGTCTTAAACAGGTCATAACAAACATTGTAACAAACGCCGTGAAGTATACTGAACAGGGTCATGTTATGCTCAAGGTTTTCCATGAAAGCATGTCGGACGATGAGATTAATCTTGTTGTTTCGGTCGAGGATACCGGCATTGGAATCAAGGACGAGGACAAAGACAAGGTGTTCAACAAGTTTGAGCGCCTTGAAGAGAACCGCAACAAGACCATTGAGGGAACGGGACTCGGACTTTCGATATGCCGCAGTATGCTTGAACTCATGGGCAGCGAGCTGAATTTTATCAGCACATACGGTTCGGGCTCAGTTTTCGGTTTTTCTGTCCGCCAGAAAAAAATCGGTGATGAAAAGCTTGGCAATATTAAGCCGCAGGGCGGAAAAAGCGGAAGATACGTTCCGTCATTCACCGCTCCCGATGCCTGCATACTTGTCGTAGACGACAATGTGATGAATCTTACCGTTGTCAAATCCCTTCTTAAAACCACAAAGATACAGATCGACACCGCAGATGGCGGTTTCAAATGCCTTGAAAAGGTCAGAGAAAAGCGTTATTCGCTGATACTTCTCGACCACATGATGCCCGATTTGGACGGAACGGAAACCTTTAACCGCATTCGCAGTGAAGAAAATCTCTGCAAGGATATTCCGGTCGTGGTACTGACAGCAAATGCGCTTTCCGATTCGAAGGAGAATTATCTTAAGCTTGGCTTTGACGGATATCTTTCCAAACCGGTTGAACCCGATAAGCTGGAAAAAACTATTCTGAATTTTCTTCCGAAAGAGCTTGTTCAGCCTTATGTTGAAGAAACTTCCGAAAAAAAGAAAACCTCGTCAGAAAGCAGAAATGCCGATATTTCGTTTCACCGATACATCGATCATCAGCTTGGCCTGAAATACAGCGGTGACAGCGAGGAGCTTTATGTGGAGATAATGAAGGCTTTCGCAGAATCGTCTGAAGATAATATGGAAAATCTTGAACAAAGCTTCAATGACGAAGATTTCAAGAACTATGGCATCTATGTCCATTCGCTGAAAAGCACATCAATGACTATCGGGGCGGCGGAAGTTTCCGAGCTTGCGAAAAAGCTTGAGTTCAATTCAAAAAACGGCGAGTACGATGAAATACGGAAAGACCACAGCAGGCTTATGGAAATGTACCGTGAACTTGTCGCTGAAATTGAAGAAAAAATAGGTTGATTTTTTCTTAAACCATGCTATAATTATATTATCGGATAAAAGTCCGATGAATTATCTTAATGTTGCTTTGACGAACATTCAAAAGGAGATCGCTATGGACGAATTTAACAATAACAACAATAATAATGAAAATCAGAATTTCGGTGAGGAAAGCTTTGCCGAGCAGGAACGCCGCAGTGAGCAGCAGGGACAGTATGACCCGTACAATATGCCGCTCGGACAGCAGAACGTTAACCCTCAGCCGATGCAGCAGCAGTATCAGCAGTATCAACAGAATCAGCAGGGCTCGTATGATACGTCCTATGCAGGACAGCGTCAGGTCCCACCCAATTTTGACCCGTATAAGCAGCCGCTTCCGCAGAATCCATACGGCGGCGGAATGTATTGTGATGCAAATGGAATGCCGTATAAAACAGGTCTTGCAACTGCTTCGCTTGTACTCGGCATCATTTCACTTGTGCTTACATTTACTTCGCTTATTTTTATTCCGCCGCTTGGTATCATTCCGATAATCGGGATCATCCTCGGATGTGTTTATAAGGGCAAGCATCAGCCTGTCGGAAAAGGCGCTTCCACTGCAGGAATTATCTGCTCGGCAGTATCGCTTGTGCTTTGTGTGCTTTTCCTCGTTCTGTGCGTTTATTTAGTTATGAACTATATGCCGGAAATGATGGATTTCCTCAAATCATACAGCCCCGAAATGTATGATGAATACTACGATATGTTCCATGATATGTATCCCGAGTGGTTCAATACAGTTGCCGCATTGTTCAGCAGATTTTTTGTTAAGTAAAAACAAGAAAACGTTCGGTCAGTTTAGGAAGGTACCGGTATAAAAGATTTATCGTTACCGAGCAGCTAGCTTTGAGTATTTCGTAATGTAACCTACGAATTGCCCAAGGGGGCATCCCTTAGGGTAGTAACGATAAAGAAGTTTTTACCGGTACCGAGCCACAAACTTTGTTCATTTCAGTTATTAACAAGCGAAATGGCAAAGGGGGCTCCCCTTCTGACCGAACGTTTTTTATACAGAGGGGAATAGGAAGGTATGACAAAGAAAAAAGAATGGATAAGCTTGGTAATAGGTTATATAGGCTCTATGCTCGGACTGGTAGGTGTGAGGTTATTTAATCAGTATATCCTTATGTCGCTGCCTTTAGCGGCAAGAATGGTCTGTATGATAGTTGTTTACTGGCTGGTCGCATTGATCCCTATGATATTAATATTCTCAAACGAGGAAAAGCTGAGCGATTACGGATTTACCAAAGAAAAACTTGGAAGTCAGGCTGTTGTCGGAGTAATTATCGGTATCATAATGTCGTTAGTATTGACTATGACGCCTCATTTGCTTGGATTCGGAGAATATTTCAGCAGCGGAAAAAACTATACTGAAATTTGGCAATTCGTTTATGAGTTTTTCTACTGCATATTGGCGGTAGGCTTTACCGAGGAGTTTGTTTTCCGTGGATTTATATATGAGAAAGTTGAAAAAATAAGCGGAAAAGCGTGGGTAGCTGTTACAGTTTCGTCTGTTCTGTTTGGGTTGTTTCATATATTTGGCGGCGATATCATGCAGATAATAATGACTGCTTTTCTCGGTGCTTTCTGGTGTTTATGCCGACTGAAGATAAATAACTGCACTTTATTATCCCTGATCATAGCACACGGAATATATGATGCATTGATAGTGGTTTGGACAGCGGTTTTATAACATAAAAAAGGCGGCAAGTCCAAAACCTGCCGCCTTAAAAATATTCAAATTACTTTGCGAAGTATCTGTCGAGCAGACCCTTGAAAGCTCTGCCGTGTCTTGCTTCGTCCTTTGCCATCTCGTGAACTGTGTCGTGAATAGCGTCAAGGTTAAGCTCCTTAGCCTTCTTAGCGAGAGCAAGTTTGCCTTCGCAAGCGCCGCTTTCAGCCTGGTAGCGCATTTCAAGATTCTTCTTTGTGGAGTCTGTTACAACTTCACCGAGAAGCTCTGCAAATTTTGCAGCGTGTTCAGCCTCTTCATAAGCAGCCTTTTCGTAGTAAAGACCAACTTCGGGGTAACCTTCTCTGAATGCAACTCTAGACATTGCAAGGTACATACCAACTTCGGAACATTCGCCATTGAAATTCTGGCGAAGACCTTCGATGATCTCGGGGTCAACACCCTGAGCAGAACCTACAACGTGGTCGCAAGCCCAGAGAGCGTTGTCGTTAGCAGCTTCGTTAAATTTTGATGCGGGTGCTTTACACTGAGGACAGCTTTCAGGTGCATTTTCTCCCTCGTAAACATAACCGCAGATAGAACAGATCCATTTCTTCATATTACAACATATCCTTTCTGATTAAATTTTCTGACCGTTGTCGGTCTTTATTATTAGTATACAACATAGGTAGACTATTGTCAAGCAGAAACGACAAAATTGATTAAAAATTAATATTTATACAAAAATTTAACGGCATATATTACATTGCAACTGCTTCGTTAATAGTGAAGCTTTCACCGTTGAATATCAGCCGTATATGGTCGCCTCGGTGTATTTCTCCCGAAAGTAGCTTCCGTGAGAGCAGGTTTTCAACGTTGACGGTGATATCATGGCGAAGATCTCTTGCTCCGTTTTTTCCGCAAGGGGCGGAAAGCTTTTCTACGGCGGAACGGTCAAAGTCTATTATTATGCCGAGCTTTTCAGCACGTTCTTGAAGCGATGAAAGCATAAGCTGTACGATCTCGGAAAGTTCTTCCTGTGAAAGTGCTTCAAAAACGATTATCTCGTCAAGGCGGCCGAGCAGTTCGGGCGAAAAGAATTCACGAACGCTTTCCACAGCGTCGGATTTTTTCTGTGAATCGGATTGCAGAAAACCGACCGAACCTTTTCCCGAAAGTTTTTCCGCACCAAGGTTTGAGGTGAGTATGATCACCGTGTTGCGAAAGCTTACAGTTCTGCCGCAGCTGTCGGTAAGCTCTCCCTCTTCCATTATCTGGAGCAAGATAGAGCTTATATCGGGGTGTGCCTTTTCGATCTCATCAAATAAAACTATGCTGTAAGGCTTGCGGCGCACCTGCTCGGTCAGCGTTCCGCCGTCCTCATATCCGACATATCCCGGAGGTGAACCTATTAGCTTTGAAACGCTGTGCTTTTCCTGATATTCCGACATATCAAGACGTATGAGCGATTTCAGATCGCCGAAAAGACATTCCGAAAGAGCCTTTGAAAGCTCGGTTTTTCCCGACCCCGTAGGTCCTGTGAAAAGAAAGCATCCGAGTGGACGTTTTTCGTCACGCAGTCCCGAGCGGCTGCGGCGAACAGCGTCTGCAACAGCATGGACTGCTTTGTTCTGTCCTATCACACGCTTGTGAAGTTCATCTTCAAGTGATAAAAGCCGCGTTTCCTCGTCAGCCGTAAGCTGACCGAGCGGAATTCCTTTGATGTCCGAAATTACGGCGGCAATATCCTCTCTACCGACCGTGACAGGCTTTTCCTCGCTTGAACTGAACCAGCTGGGAAGATCGGGGCGGCGCTTTGTCTGTTTTGAGATACAGTTCTCCGAACTGCTTTTGTCAAGCATACGCTTTAGACTTTCCGCAAGCTCGCTTAATGTCTGCGGAGAGGAGGATTCTTTTATCCTTGCCTTTGAAGCAGCTTCATCAATAAGGTCGATGGCTTTGTCGGGGAGAAAACGCTCGGGAAGATACCTCACCGAAAGCTCGACAGCGGCTTTTACCGCTTCATCGGTGATAACAGCGTTGTGAAAATCTTCATATACGGATTTTATTCCATTGATTATTTCAAGAGCCTCTGACTCAGTTGGTTCGTTTATCATCACCTGCTGAAAACGGCGTTCGAGAGCAGCGTCTTTCTCGATAGATTTTCGGTATTCGGCAATTGTTGTTGCTCCGATTATCTGCACTTCACCCCTTGCAAGCTGCGGCTTGAGAATGTTTGCAGCGTCAATTGCGCCTTCGGCGGCGCCTGCTCCGACAATAGTGTGAAGCTCGTCGATAAAAAGTATGATATTTCCGTTCCCGGCGGCTTCATCTATGCATTGTTTTACACGTTCCTCAAAATCTCCTCGGTATTTCGCTCCTGCGAGCATTGAGGTTAGGTTAAGGGAAAAAATATGCTTGCATCTGAGCGGCTGGGGAACATCTCCGCTTGCTATGAGCATTGCAATGCCTTCGACAACAGCCGTTTTTCCGACTCCTGCTTCGCCGATAAGGCAGGGATTGTTCTTGCTGCGCCTTGAAAGGATCTGTATGGTACGTCGGATCTCACGGCTGCGTCCGATAATAGGGTCGCATTTTTTCTCGGCGGCTTCACGCACCATGTCTTTTCCGTATTTGTTCAGGGCGGTCAGGGAAACTTCACGTCCTCTCTTTGCACAGGCTCCGGTCAGTCCGGGGATACTTCCGCCGAGTTCCCTTAAAATTGAAACGGCTGTACATTCGCTCTGTTCAAGCAGAGCTGAAAGAAGATGCTCCGTGCCTGTGAGCCGTGCACCGCAGGCGGCAGATATCTCACCTGCGGAGGAAATTATTCTGCGTGCGCAGGCAGTCAGACACTCATCGTCGACGATGCACGGTTCACCCATGCCGACAAGCTCGATTATCTTGGCGCGGACGTCCGCCTCGGATATTCCGCACACACGGAACGCCTGAGCAGCACTGCAGCTTTGCTCGGATATGAGCGAGAGCAGGATATGTTCGCTCCCGACATAAGTGTGACCCATTTTTCCTGCGATATAAAACGAGTTTTCGAGAACCATATTTGCCTTTTTGGTAAAGGCTTCAATATTATACATATATTATAGCCGTCCTTTCGTATAAATAGAAATTTCAAGGAATATTATCCCACCGCATCAGCAAAATATTTGTCATAACAGGAATTTTGTATATATTATTTTTGCGATTTGTAAAAGATGGTGTGAAATTTCTTCACAAAAGCAAAAAAATGGCTAAATAACTAAAATTTTTTACAAAATTTTGGTTACAAATTACCATAAAATACGCTTGTTAATTTTTAACTAATATGTTATAATTGTTGTGTGAAAATGTATCGGGAATTAATTATTTTTTATTTTATACGCCCGTGTTTCCACATTATATTTTTGGAGGTTATTATTATGGCAGAAGGTACTGGATTCCTTAAAACGGTCAATTTCGGTGGATTTGATAAAAAGGACGTACTTGCGTACGTTGATGAATTAAATACTAAGATCTATACACTTCAGGCAGAACTCGATGAGAAGAAGGCTCTTCTTGAAGATGCAGGCGGCGGAACCGGCGTAAACGACGAGAAGTATGAAGAACTCCTTGCAGCAGATAAGGCAAAGATCTCCGAGCTTCAGACAAGCAATGAATCACTCAACAATCAGCTCAGCACGATTTCGGGCGAACTTGCTGAAAAGGATAAGGAAATTGAAGATCTTAAGGCTCAGAACGCTGCTCTTGAAGAAGAACTTCAGGAAGCAAAGAACAAGCTTGCAACTTCTTCTTCCGACAGCAGCGCAATGGATCTCGGAAACGTATTCCTCGAAGCTCAGAAGTCGGCTAATATGATCGTTACTCAGGCTAAGGAAAACGCAAGAAAGATGGACGAGGACGCTAAGAGACTCGCAAATCAGGTCGTTGACGACGCTAACGGCAAGGCTGCAACTATTGTTAATAAGGCTGATGAAGAAGCTTCTTCTAAGGTCAAGGAAGCAAACGAAAAGGCTTCAAAGATCCTTTCCGAAGCAGAAGATAAGTCCAGCGCAATGAAGTCTGCATCAGAGGCACTCAAGGCATCTGTAAAGGCTGAAGTCGATGAAATTGAAACCAATGTTGCAAAGCTTCGTGAGGTACTTGAAATGTTCTCCGGCGAAAGCCTTGCAAAGCTTGATGAAGCTAAATCACGCATTGCTGAAACACAGGCTATCGTTAACGGCAGCGCAGCTGCACCTGCACCTAAGAGCGCTCCTGCTCCGGCACCTGCACCTGCACCTGCACCTGCTCCTGCTCCGGCGCCGGCGCCGGCACCTGCACCGTCTGCTCCGAAAGCAAACTTCGGCTTTGATATGAGCGAACTGGAAAGCCTTACAAAGGCAGCAGAAGCCGCAGCAGAAAGCGACAACGGCTGATAATTGCAGAGATCTATTAATTTACAACCGAGCTGCTTCCGCAGTATTTGCGACAAGTTGCGTATCGGTGATAAAGTTCTGCTAACAAGAACGGTCTATACCGCCTGTGATGCAGCACATAAACGCTTTGACGCACTTCTTAACGAATGTAAGCCGCTTCCGTTCGAGATAAAGGACGCTGTTATCTACTATTCAGGATCAACGCCTGCCGCACCCGGCAAGGCAATAGGTTCATGCGGTCCGACTACCTCGGGAAGAATGGATAAGTTTGCGCCAAGACTTCTCGATTGCGGACTTCGTGCGATGATCGGCAAGGGCGAACGCAGTAATTATGTAAAGAGTGTGGTTGAGAGAAATAACGCTGTATTTCTGTGCTATCGGCGGTGCCGGTACATTAGCCGCAAGCTGTATAAAAAATGCGAAGTAATTGCATTTGAAGATCTGGACTGCGAGTCTGTAAAATGACTTTATGTGGAGAATTTCCCCATAACAGTCACAGTCGATTCTCACGGCGGTGATATTTTCACATAAGGCAGAGAGCCTACTGCGAAATCTGATAAAAAAACAAATCTCCCTTTCCAATTTGGAAGGGAGATTTTTGCGTATATTGGGTTCTTATAAAAAACGCAGCCTATCATATATATTGATAGAATAATCCGCCGCTTGTGCTGTACCATACAAGAAGTCCCATTGAACCTCTGGGAAAACGTGTTTCCATGTTCCATTCGGGGTAGAATTTACGGAGCGTTACCGTATCATCACGAAGCAAAGCGGCAAAAGAGATGTAGTTCTCACGGGTCATTTCATGTGACGAAGAAACGTACAACTCGTTTTCGATCTGCTCGACCGCAAGCTTTTCATCGTCCGAAGCTTTTTTAGCTTCAAGCGCCGAAAGTTTCTTTCCGCAGCAGCTTACCGAAGCATCCGCAGCAGAAAAAATTATATTTCCGCAGTCCGGACAGACATAAAACTTCAGCTTTTTCATATTTCCGTTTATCAAGTCATTTTCCTCCATATTTCCGTTTAAAAGATTTTCCATATCGATCCCAAGCTCTGCTGCGAGCAGGGGAAGTATCGAAACATCGGGCGCTCCGCAGCCACGTTCCCATTTGGAAACAGCCTTGTCGCTTACGCCGATTTTTTCCGCAAGGGCGAGCTGCGTCATCTTTTTCTGTAAACGCATTGCCCTGATTATCTCACCTGTTTTTATCTGATCCATAATGTCCTCCTTTCATTGACTTAATTCTACCACACCATGCGGAGAATTGCAATAAACTATGCGTAGAGTTGATATACTAAGGAAACGCTGATTAATACGTTTTTGCCGTTTTTTAAAAATGTCCTCAAATACGGAAATTCGTACATTTTTCAAAACGGCAAAACGAACGCTTCACTTTGCCGCAGCAATAATCAGCGTATCCCTAAAGCAAAAAACAGGCGTATTGTTTTTCGCATACGCCTGTTGATTTAAAAATGCTTTACATTATGTGGGTCATGCTGTCGTGAGCAGATGGTCTTTATAGTATTCCTCGGGACGGCTCTGAGCTGATTTCATTGCTTTTTTGGTTTCATACATCTTAGCATCGGCACGCTTATATATATCCATAATTTTTTTATGAACAGCTTTATCATAGGCTTCAAAACCATAGGCAATGCTTATACGAAGTTCATTTTCGGGATCATTGTTATGCTGTTCAACGGCAGTATTGAAATTGGAAAGACCCTTTTCGTATTTCTGAAGAATATCGCTGCCTGTCAGCAGAACGGCAAATTCATCGCCGCCAATACGGAAACATTCACCATTTTCCGAAGCAAAAGCTTTTTCGATGATTTCGGCACTTCGAGAAATGAGGCTATCGCCATACTGGTGTCCGAGGTTATCATTGATGAATTTAAGGTCGTTAAGATCAAACATAACGATACCAATTCCGTTGATGCTTTCCTTGACCTTGTCAAATTCTGCAAGCTTTTCTTCAAATGCGGTACGGTTTCCAACGCCTGTAAGTCCGTCTTGGTATGCAAGCTTGCTGATAAACTCGGTTTTTACGCCAAGCTTAACTGCGTTGATCGTGTTTTCAAGGCTGGAACTGCCGTAGCAGATGACGAAAATAAGCAGTCCGATCCTGACAAACATCGC